>NZ_JBDJPF010000034.1:0-70041 GCF_054957865.1 Streptomyces xingningensis | reverse complement strand
TGTTTTCCAACCACCTCCCCGCCGCCCCGGCGGCGTGGGGGGGCCGCCCGGGGGGCACTGCGCCCGCCCCCCTCGGCGGCTCGTTTTGTTTTTTTCCGCGGGGGTGGGGGGGGGTTTGGGGGGGGGGGGGGGGGGCGCGCCGGGGGGGCATTCTTCACTGGGGCCGTCATGTGGGGTGGGGGGGTGCCGGGGGGGGGTCCCGGCCCCCCCCACCGCTGGTGTCACCGCAGGCCGTTGTCGACGGCGGTCATCAGGGTGCCGCTGTCGCCGGACATCTCCCAGATCATCACTCCGCCGAGCTTCTTGGTCTTGAGCCAGGCGGTCTTCTTGCCGATGGACCAGGCGTCGTCGAAGGTCCACCACTGGCCGTTGTCACCGGTGAACCCATAGGTGGCGACGGCCTGTTCGTCGTGGTGGACGGTCAGGTTGCCGACGGAAGCCAGCAGGTTGTCATAGCCGCGGGTGCCCGCCTCCTCCGGGAACTGGCCGGGCGCGGCCCCGTTCGCCTTCTGCCAGGCGCCATGGGCGCCGCCATCGGCGACCTGTTGCCAGCCGCGTCCGTAGAAGGCCAGGCCCAGGGCCAGTTGCCGCGGGTCCACGCCCGCGTCCAGATAGGTCTGGACGGTCTTGTCCACGCTGAACTTGGTGGTGTAAGGGTCATTGGGGTCGGTGTAGAGATTGCCCTGGTGGCCCGTGCGGTTGGGTTCCCAGCTGTTGTCGCTGCCGGAGCCATGGAAGTCGTACCCCTGGACGTTCGCGTAGTCCATGGACGAGAAGACACCGGACCTGCCGATCTCCCAGCCTGCCGCGATCTTCGCCGGGTCGGCCGGGGTGAACGCGGTGAGCAGGTACTTCTTGCCGGTGGTGGTGCCCAGTGCGTCCAGCTGCCGGCGGAACTCGGCGAACAGCAGGGCGTTGTTGGCCTTGTCGTCCGGGGAGACATGGTTGCCGGGGTGGCCGTCCGAGCCGGGCCACTCCCAGTCGATGTCGAAGCCGTCGAAGATCCCGGCCGCGCTCCCGGCGCCGCCGCGGCCGTTGCTGACCGGCAGATCGCCCTTGAGATACATGTCGATGCAGGACTTCACGAACTTCTGCCGGGAGGCGTCGGTCTTGGCGACGTCGGAGAAGAACTTGCTGTAGGTCCAGCCGCCGATGGACATGTTGATTTTGAGCTTGGGGTACTTGGCCTTGAGCTTCTTGAGCTGGTTGAAGTTGCCGGCCAGCGGCTGGTCCCAGGTGTCGCCCACGCCGTCGACGGACTCGCCCGCCCCGAAGCCCTTCTCGTAGTCGGCCCAGGAATCCCCGGCGCCATCACCCTGGTTGGGATCCTCGGGGTTGGAACCGGTGGCCTTGGTGACGCCATTGAGGCAAGTGAGGTTGTTCGGGTCGATGTTGGAGAAGGCGTAGTTGATATGGGTCAGTTTGGCCGCCGCGCCCGTGGTGTCCAGCGACTTCACGGTGTAGCCGCGCCCGTAGATGCCCCACTGTACGAAGTAGCCGACCTTGAGGGCGTCGGCCGCGGGTCCGCCGCCGCCGGTGGTCCGTACGGTCAGCGGAGGGCTGGCCGGGCCGGTCTGATCGGCGGTGTCCCGGGCGACCACGGTGTAGGTGTAGTCGGCGCCCGGGGTCAGCCCGGTGTCGGTGTAGGTGAGTCCGGTGGCGGTGCCGGCCTTGGTGGTGCCGCGGTAGATGTCGTAGTTCTTGACCCCCTTGTCCGCGGTGGCGGCCGTCCAGCCCAGGGTGATCGCGGTGTCGGTGACGGCCGTTGCCCGGGGGGTGCCGGGGGCGGAGGGCGGCTTGTCGGAGCCGCTCCTGGTGGTGCGGAAGGTGGCGGCCGGGCTCGCCGGGCCGGTCTGGTCGGAGACGTTCCGGGCGACCACGGTGTAGGTGTAGTCGGTGTCGGGGGTCAACCCGGTGTCGGTGTAGGCGAGTTTGCCGACGGTGGCGACCTTGGCGGTGCCCCGGTAGACGTCGTAGTTCTTGATACCCTTGGCGTCGGTCGCGGCCGGCCACTTCAGCGAGATGCTGTTCGCGGTGATCGCCGTGGAGAAGGGCTTGCCGGGGGCGCTGGGCGGGGTACCGGTCGAAGAGCCGTCGCAGGAGCCCCCGTTGAGCTTGCAGCCGGTGGGAGCCTTGTCGCCCGCCGCGACAAATCCGAAGGTCACGCCGGCGCCGGGGGCTATGGTGCCGTTGTACTCACGGTTCTTGGCGGTGTAGTGCGAGCCCGCGCTGGTGATCAGCGCGTCCCAGTAGGCGCCGACCGTGGTGGTGGAGGGGAAGTCCCATTCCACGGTCCAGGCGTCGATGGTCGTGGTGCCGGTGTTCTTGATCGTCCACTCCGCCTGGTATCCGGTCCCCCAGTCGGAGGTCTTGACAAATGTCGCCGTTGCGGAAGGACCCGCTTCGCGGGCCTTCGCGGCATGGGCCGGTGCGGTGAAGCCGACGAGCGCCGCGACCGGGAGCAGCAGCGCGGTGAGCACTGCCATCAGGGTGGAGAGGGGTTTTCGGGCGTGTCTGTTACGCCCGGTGGTTCCTGTGCTCAAGGGTGCTCCTCGAGTGAGGTCCGGATTGGGTGGGGGGTGTTGTGGGGGGTGTCCGTGACCTGTGCGCCGCCGGGTGAGCGAGTTGCAGGGGGTGGGGGGTTGAGCTCACTACGGTGGTGAGGGGAGCGTAAGAAGGTCCGTACCAATGGTCAAGAGGTCTGGACCAGACCCAATTCCCGGGCCAGTACCGCCGCTTGGACCCGGTTGCGCAGCTCCAGCTTGGGCAGCAACCGGCTGACATGGGTCTTCACCGTGGTCTCCGCCATGCCCAGCCGCTCGCCGATGTCCGCGTTGGACAGTCCCTCACCCAGGCAGGCCAGCACCTCGCGCTCGCGCGGAGTGAGCGGGGCGAGGACCTCCGGGGCGGCGGTGGGATCCGGGGCCGCCGGCTGCTGGGCGAACTCCATGATCAGGCGCCGGGTCACGGCCGGGGAGATCAGGCCCTCGCCGCGCGCGACGGTCCGTACGGCCGTCACCAGGTCGGCGGCCTCGCTGTTCTTCAGCAGAAAGCCGGCGGCGCCCGCGCGCAGCGCCCCGAAGACATACTCGTCCAGGTCGAAGGTGGTCAGGACGAGCACATCGGCGAGCCGGTCGGAGGTGATCCGACGGGTGGCCGACACTCCGTCCAGGCGTGGCATCCGGACGTCCATCAGGACGATGTCCGGGCGCAGTTCCCGCGCCAGGCGTACCGCCTCCTCCCCGTTGGACGCCTCACCGATGACCTCGATGCCGGGCGCGGAGCGCAGGATCAGGACGAGCCCGGAGCGCACGGCGGCGTGGTCCTCGGCGACGACCACCCGGATGGCGGCGTCCAGGTCGTTCAAGGCTTCTCCTCGTGGTCGACGGGCAGTTCGGCCCGTACCTCCCAGTGGCCGGCGCCCGGTGCCGGGCCGGTGATCAGCGCCCCGCCCACCAGGGCGACGCGCTCGCGCATGCCGGTCAGGCCCGCCCTGGCGCCCGGAGCACGGGAGTCCGGCAGGGGGCCCAGCGGGCTGGTCACCCGGACGGTCAGCGGTCCGCCGCCGTCGCCGTCGCGGCTCAGCGCGACCGTCACCTCGCCGGGGGCCGCGTGTTTGACGGCGTTGGTGAGCGACTCCTGGACGATGCGGTACGCGGCCAGCTCGACGGGTGCGGGCAGCGGGGCCGGTCCGCGGTGGTCCCGCAGGGTGAAGGAGAAGCGCTCGTCGCGCACGGCGGTACGGGCGTGGTCGAGCAGTACGTCGAGGCTGTCCAGGGTGGGGCTGGCGGTCGGCTCTCCGTCGCCGGTGTGCCGCAACACCCCGATCAGGCGCCGCATTTCGGCCAGTCCCTGCACGCTGTTCTCCCGGATGACCCCCAGGGCCTCGCGGGAGGTCCACGGCTCGTCGATGGAGAGCGCGGCCGCCGAGTGGATGGCGATGGCCGACAGATGCCCGGCGATCATGTCGTGGAACTCGCGTGCCATCCGGGCGCGTTCCGCGGCGACCGCCTCGCGCCGGTCCAACTCGGCCAGCAGGGCGGTGCGTTCGGCAGCCAGCCGGGCGGCCTCGGCGGCGTCCCGGTGGGTGCGGACGCCGATCCCCGTCCAGGCGGGGGCGATGAAGACGATGCCGACGGCGAAGCCGATGAGCAGCCCGCCCGGCTGGTGGGTCAGGGCCAGGGCGAGCAGCGTGGCGGCCACGGTGAGCACTTCGCAGGCGCGGGCGATGCGGCGGGCGGCGGCGGCCGACCCGTACAGCACGGCCGCATAGAGCACATCCGTGTACATCAGGATCGTCACCACCAGCTGCCCCGTGCCGATGGCGAGGAGGAGCGCGCCCGTTCCGATCGCCAGGCCCGCCATCGGTGCGGTGCGCCGCAGCAGCTCCGCGACGGACATGGCGAGCAGCGCGAGCAGCGCCGGCTCCTGTGGCAGGCCGAACAGCGGCGGGTTGTTCCGCAGCCCGAGGAACCACAGCACAAGCCCGCCGAGCAGCCCGGCGACCGCGATCAGCGTCTCCGGGCGGCCGGGGCGGCGGGGGAGTCGGAGCTTGACCGGCATGGGTCCATCTCAGCACGTCAGAGGGGATGCGGTCGTCCCCTGCCGGAGGCCGGGGGCCGGGCGCCCGGTACATCGAAGGATGCAGCCGCGGATCCTCTCGCGCGACGACGAACCGGCCCGGGCCGGGGGCGATGCTGGGGTGTACCCGGCGGAGGGAAGGGAGCGAACCGTGATCGTCACGCTGATCATCGCCTGTGAGGTCGGCTTCTGGGTGCTGCTGGCCGCCGGGCTCGCCCTGCGCTACATGGCGAAGATGCCGCGTGCGGGGGCGGCGGTGCTGTTGCTGGAGCCGCTGCTGGAGCTGGTGCTGCTCATCGCCACCGCGATGGACCTGCGCAACGGTGCCTCCGCCGACTGGAAGCACGGCCTGGCGGCGGTCTACATCGGCTACTCGGTCGGCCTGGGCCATGCCACGATCAAGTGGGTCGACCAGCGCGTCGCCCATCGCCTCGCCGGGGGTCCGCCGCCCGTCAAGCCGCCCAGGTACGGGGCCGCGCGGACCGCGCACGAGTGGAAGGTCGCGGGCCAGTGGGTGCTGGCCGCGGTCGTGGCGCTGGCCCTGCTGCAGGGGGCGGTCTGGTACGTGGGGAGCTCGGGGGACATCAGCTCGCTGCGGGCGTGGCAACAGAAGATGCTGCTGGTGATCGGCATCAATGTGGTCATCGCGCTGAGCTACACGATGTGGCCCAAGCGGCCGGAGGCCGCCGGGCGGGAGTGAGGGGGTCAGCGGTTCTCGCCGGGCACCCAGAGGACGTCGCCCAGCTCCCGGTTCGCCGTCCGCGCCAGGATGCTGCGCTTTCCCGGGGGGCAACCCCCGGACCCCCGGCCGGGCCGGGTTCCGCCGTGGGTCAGCGGTTCTCGCCGGGCACCCACAGCACGTCGCCCAGCTCCCTGTTCGCCGTCCGCGCCAGGATGAACAGCAGGTCCGACAGCCGGTTGAGGTAGGTCGCGGTGAGCGGGTTCATCGTCTCCCCGTGCTCCTCCAGCGCCGCCCAGGTGGACCGCTCGGCGCGCCGTACCACCGTGCACGCCTGGTGCAGCAGGGCCGCGCCGGGAGTGCCACCGGGGAGGATGAAGCTGCGGAGCTTCTCCAGGTCCTCCAGGAAGCGGTCGCAGTCCGCCTCCAGCTTGTCGATATAGGACTGCTCCACCCGCAGCGGCGGATATTTGGGGTCTTCCACGACCGGCGTCGCCAGGTCGGCCCCCACGTCGAAGAGGTCGTTCTGGATGCGTACCAGCACCCGTGCGATCTCCTTCGGCAGCTGTCCGAGCGCGAGCGCGACCCCGATCACGGCGTTGGCCTCGTTGGCGTCGGCGTAGGCCGCGATCCGGGTGTCGGTCTTGGCGGTGCGGCTCATGTCGCCGAGGGCGGTGGTGCCGTTGTCACCGGTGCGGGTGTAGATGCGCGTCAGATTGACCATGGGTCCGAGCGTAGTGCGCAATCGCCTCCGGCGCCCCGGCCGCCCTGCTGGGCCCGTGCGGCCTCGCCGACGCCTCCTCCGGCGCGGCCCGCCTCAGGGCGTCTGGTGTGCGAAGCCGGTCCGCCAGCTCGGCCGCTCGGGGCGCCAACCCCGGGAACGGGCCAGGGTGTTGACCGCTCCGCGCTCCCAGTCCTGCCGTCCCCCCGTGGCCTCGGGGGCGGGCGTGCCAAGGGCCTCGGCCAGTACTGGCAGCCAGTCGCGGGCCCGCGCCGGTTCGTCGTCCACGACGTTGACGGGCCCGCCCGGCCAGTCGAGGGCGGCGACCGCGGCCCGGGCCGCGTCCGCGGTGTGCAGGAAGGAGCTCACCGCGTCATTCGCCTCGATGCTGCCCAGGAAGCGCACGGCCGGGTCGCCG
Organism: Streptomyces xingningensis; assembly: GCF_054957865.1. Classification (NCBI taxonomy): domain Bacteria; kingdom Bacillati; phylum Actinomycetota; class Actinomycetes; order Kitasatosporales; family Streptomycetaceae; genus Streptomyces; species Streptomyces xingningensis. The sequence goes on along the minus strand of NZ_JBDJPF010000034.1, from coordinate 63,642 downwards.
GCCAGGGCCGCGGCGGCGGCCCCGCCGGGGGCGTACCAGGTGCCCGGGCCGTACAGGAGGCCGTAGCGCAGCACCACGGCGGTGTCCAGCTCGGCGGCCGTCTCCTCCAGCGCCCGGATGCCTGCCACCAGCCGGGCTCTCGGCTGCGCCGCCCCGTCGTCGAGCGGCACCGATTCATCGGCGGGGCCCTCGCCGGGGGCGTATGCCCAGGAGACGGACTGGGCGACGATCCTGTGCACCCCGGCGGCCCTGGCCGCGTCCACCAGGTTGCGGGTGCCTTCGCGGCGCAGCCGGCCGGTGGCGGCCGCATCGGCGTCCGAGAGATCGGTCAGCTGGTGGATCACCGCCTCCGGGGCCGCCTCGGCCACCGCGCGCCGCAGGCCGTCCGCGTCCAGGGCGTCGACCTGGACGGCCGCCGCACCCTGGCGGCGCACTCGCTCGGTGCCCGCCCGGGACCGGGAGGCCCCGGTGACCTGGTGCCCGGCCGCCAACAGCAGGGGGACGAGCTGACGACCCACGACGCCGGTGGCGCCCGCAACAAAGATCCGCATGGGCCAAGGCTAGGCCGCGGCAGCGGCGGGGGTTTGGGCCAGTTGCACCGCGGTTGCGTGGGCAACTTCGCCGGGTGCTCGCCGGCTCACACGGGGAGCAGGGTGATCCGGCCTCCGCACAGCTTCTCCATGTCGTCCAGGTCGGATGTGAGCATGACGACGGGGGTCTGTTGATGTAGAGCGGTTACGGCGACCATCGCATCGATGGCGTACTTGTGGCCGTGCAGCCCGGTCTCCGACAGCAAGAGCGCCGCTTCCTTCGACCAGACGACGCTCAATGGCTCGATTCGCAGTTGGGAGAGCACGTAGTCCCAGCGGCTGCGTTTGATACCGCTGTGCTGCGCTTCGATCAGTGTTGCGCCGCTGACGACCCGGTCGGCACCGCGTTCCACCGCCGACCGGACCAGGTTCATGACCCGGCGGTCCTGCTCCAGGTAGCGCGAGAGACCTTGGCTGTCTAGGACGAGCGTGCCACCGCCCGTCATCCGGCCGCGGGCCACTCGGTCTCCCGGGTCTCGGCGCGCGACCAGATGTCTGCGGCTTCCTGCTTCTCCTCGGCGGTGAAGGGGCCTTGTTCCTTCTCGTACTCGGCGAGGTAGTCGAGCGTGGCGCGGTTGCGCAGGTGTTCTTCAACCGCCGTGGCGATCAAGGCGGATACCCCGCGGTTGCCCACGGTCTGACGCAGCGCGCGCACTGTTCCCTCGGGCAGGGATACGCTGATCGCCTTGGCGGGGCCCTCGCCGATGCCGGGCTCGGGTGGGTTGGTCTCCATACGACCGAGATTAGCAATCGCTTTAGTAAATGGCTATACGCTCGCTCGGCGGAAGAAGCGGGTGCCCAGGGTCGAGGAGACGGCCGGCGCGTCGGTGAAGGCCGGTACGCGGTACGCCCGGCCCTGTGACCGCTGGTACGGAAGTGGCCCAACTGAGGTGTGTGGTCCGGTCGATGGGCCGCGGAGTGTGACGTCCGTCAAACAGGACGTGACGCGCATCTCTAACCTCCCAACGGCGCGCCGACGGGCGCTAAGGTCCGCCCGAGAGCGCATATGTACAGGGAGTCAGGAGACAGCTGTGGCCAAGAAGCTCGCCGTCATCGGGGCCGGACTGATGGGTTCCGGGATCGCGCAGGTCTCTGCCCAGGCCGGGTGGGAGGTCGTGCTGCGGGATGTCACCGACCAGGCCCTGAAGCGCGGGACGGACGGGATCAAGGCCTCGTACGACAAGTTCGTCTCCAAGGGCAAGCTCGAGGCGGCCGCCGCCGAGCAGGCGCTGGCCCGGATCACGGCCACCACCGAGCTGGACGCCGCCGCCGACGCGGACATCGTCGTGGAGGCCGTCTTCGAGGACATCGACACCAAGCGGGAGATCTTCCGCACCCTGGACGGCCTGGTGAAGGACGAGACGGTGCTGGCCTCCAACACCTCCGCCATTCCGATCACCAAGATCGCGGCCGCCACCCGGCGCCCCGAACGGGTCGTCGGCACCCACTTCTTCTCCCCGGTGCCGATGATGCAGCTGTGTGAGCTGGTGCGCGGATATAAGACCAGCGATGAAACCCTGGCCAAGGCACGGGAGTTCGCCGAGGGGGTCGGCAAGACCTGCATCGTGGTCAACCGCGATGTGGCGGGATTTGTCACCACGCGGCTGATCTCGGCGCTGGTGGTCGAGGCGGCCAAGCTCTGTGAATCCGGGGTGGCCAGCGCCGAGGACATCGACATCGCCTGCAGGCTGGGGTTCGGGCATGCGATGGGGCCGCTGGCGACCACCGACCTGACCGGCGTGGACATCCTGCTGCACGCCACGGACAACATCTACACCGAGTGCCGGGACGAGAAGTTCGCGCCGCCGGAGATCATGCGCCGGATGGTCGACGCGGGAGACCTGGGACGCAAGAGCGGTCAGGGCTTTTACCAGTACTGACCGGGAAACGCCAAAATCCGTTCACCCTACGGCGTGAATTCGCTATTGATTCGCTTACAGGCGGCAACTTTGTCGTGTGAGAGGCAGTCAGTTCTTTAGCAGGCTGTTCTTTAGCAAGCTGAGGACTCGTCGAACCCCGTCCACCACGCAGCACTCCCGGGAGCGCATATGCACATCAGGGGCGACCATGCCGAACTGGTCGTCGGGGGGCGCCTCGACGTCCGCAACGCGGCGGACGCCCGTACGGTCCTGCATTCCGCGCTCGACGCCGGCCGCGGTGATCTGGTCCTCGACCTGACCGAGCTGGACTCCTGGGACGCCACCGGGCTCGGCGTCATCATGGGCGCCCACCGCCGGGCCGGGCGCACCGGCCGGCGGCTGGTGCTGCGGGGGGTGCCGGACCGGATGCAGCGGGTGCTGGTGGCCACCCGGCTGCATCGCATCCTCGCCATCGAGGGCGAGCCCGCCCAGGGCGCCCCCGAGCCGGGCCCCTCCTCCCTCCCCGCGTGCGACTCCCTCCCCGCGTGCGAGCGGGCCGGCTGAGCCGTATGCGAGGCGAGTGACCCGATTCCTCACGGGACTGTTACGCCCGGGGGAACTCGGCACCCTTTTCGTCGGCGATACTGTCCCAAGGTCTGTTCGGTTTCCCGTCGCTTCGAAAGCCCTCGGCGGGCGCCGGACCTGAGGTCGCAAGAGCGCGGACAGGCCGGGAGGGCACGACGGCACGCCACGCGACTGGGGGGCTTTGACCATGGACCCGACGAACCGGGCACCCGAGACACCGGACAACGGTGAGGGCCGCGACGGCGGGGGAGCCGCCGAGAACGCCCCGGCGCTCGCCAGGGTCGTCCAACTCGTCGCCGGGGACTACCTGCTGACCGTCAATCCCGTCGACGGCAGCGAGATAGAGTCCTGCCCGCCCGGCAGGCTCCCCGCCCGTCCCGAACGCCTCGGCACCGCCGAGCGCGCCGAGCTGCTCCGGGCGGCCGCTCCGCCGGCCCCCGCCCGCCCGGCCGGGCCCCGACTGCCGCTGGTGGGCCGGGCGGAGGAGCGCGAGCGACTGGGCCGGCTGCTGTCGCGCGGCCGCTCGGTGCGGGTGACCGGCCCCGCCGCAACCGGGCGCAGCACGCTGCTGGATGCCGTCGCCGCCGACTGCGTGACCCTGGCGCCGGACGGCGTGGTACGGCTCAGCGGCCACCGCCGCACCACCACCGATCTGCTCCATGAGCTGTTCGCGGCCGTTCACCGGGCGCCGCTGTACCGCCCCGACCGGGCCGAACTGCTGGCGGCCGTGCGGGAGATCGGCGCGGTGGTGGTCCTCGACGACCTCGAGTTCGGCGGCGCCGCGCTCGACGAACTCCTCGACGCCACCCCCGAGTGCGCCTGGCTGCTGGCGGCCACGCCCGGGATCGCCGCGCCCTCCGCGGACTGCCACCTGGAGGAGGTGTTCCTCGGCGGGCTCGACCGCACCGACTGCCTGGAGCTGCTGGAGGCCGCCGTCGGCCGGCCGCTCACGGACGAGGAAGCCGACTGGGTGGCGGACCTCTGGTTCGAGTCGGAGGGGTTGCCGCTGCGGTTCGTCCAGGCGGGGGCGCTGCTGCGGCAGCGCCTGGGCCTGGATGTGACGGAGGTGACCGAGGGGGACGAGAAGCCGTACAGCATCCCCGTCGACGGCCCCGCCGAGGAGGACGGCCGGGGTGCGCTGCCCAGCGTCGCCGAGGCGGCCGCCCCGGTCACGCTGCTCGCCGCCGGGCTGAGCGAGTCCGCCCGGGCCACCCTGGGCTTCGCCCTGGCGCTCGGCGGCGAGGTGCCGCACCAGGCGCAGCTGCCCGCGCTCGTCGGGGACACCCATGCGGACGCCGCCGTGGGCGAGTTGCTCGCCGGTGGGCTGATCACCGCGGTGGGCGCGCACTACCGGCTGGCGGCGGGCGTCGCCGAGCAGTTGCTCGGCGCGGACGGCGCACCCCACGGCGCGGACACCGGGGAGCGGGCGCACTCCGCCGCACAGCACTACTCCTGGTGGGCCGGGCACCCCTCGGTCGCCCCGGAGCGCATCGCGGCCGAGGCGGACGCGATCCTCGCCGCGCTGGGCGCGCTGGTCACCGGCGGCCGGGCCGGGCAGCCGGCCGCCGCGGTGCTGCTGGCCCGTACGGCGGCCCCGGCGTTCGCGGCGGCGCTGCACTGGGGCGCGTGGGAGCGCGCCCTGCGGTACGGCCAGGAGGCCGCCCGGCTGGCCGGGGAGGTCGGCGAAGAGGCGTACTTCCACCATGAGTTGGGGGTGCTGGCGCTGTGCACCGGCAACCTCGACCGGGCCCGCGCCGAGCTGGAGACGTCCGTCGGGATGCGCGGGGCGCTCAAGGACAAGCGCGGCGCGGTCGCCGGGCGGCGGGCGCTGGCGCTGGTCGCGGACCGGTCCCGGCCGGCCGAGGGGGTGCCCGCGGCAGCGCTGCCGCCGGTGCCGCCGGGTGCGGGTGACGGCCGTACGCCTGCCGGGGAGGAGGTGCCGGACGCGCGCCGGGAGGAGTCCGCCTCGCCGTCCGCGGGGGCGCCGGGGGCCTTCGCCGGGTACCACCCGGACGATGCCACGACCACGATCATCAGCCGGATTCCGGCGCCGGTGGCGCCCGGGGGCGCGCCGGGCGGGCGGCCGGCGGAGCCGGGATCCCTGGCCAAGAGGCTGATGGCGGGCGGCAATCGGCGCAATCTGCTGGCGGCGGGTGCGGGGGTGCTGCTGGCGGCCGTGCTGGGTACGGCCGTCACCCTCGGGGCGGCCTCCGGTGGGCACGGCGGTGGCGGCGGGCACTCGGAGAAGGTGAAGCCCGGCCAGTCCGCGTCCCGGCAGGACGGCGACGGCGGGCTGAACGCCGACCAGCCCGCGGCGGGGGAGTCCGGCGGCGCTCCGGCCCCGGGCCGGTCCGGGCAGCCGGAGCGGCCCGGGCGGACGGCCGGGCCGAGTGGCGCGGCCTCCTCCTCGCCGGGGGCGTCCGGGAGCGCCTCGCCGCCCGCCTCGGAGAGCGGGTCGCCCGGTACGCACCGGCCGCCGACGCCCAGCGGTGAGCCCTCGCACTCTCCTACCCAGTCGCCCGGCGACGGGAAGACCACGCCGCCGCCCGTGACGCACGAGCCCACGCCGCCGACGAAGAGCCCGCCGAAGACGCCGCCGGCCGGGACCCCGCAGTCGAGTGGCGGGAGCAACTCGGCGAGCGGGACCGCCCCGGGCGGTGGCGGGCGCCCGTCGAGGCCGGTCGCGTAGGGAGTGGGTTGAAGATCCGGGCCGGGCTCCCGGCCCGGATCTTCAAACCGCTCCTGGGCCGGATCAGAACAGCCGCAGCTTGTCGTCCTCGATGCCGCGCAGTGCGTCGTAGTCGAGGACGACGCACCCGATGCCGCGGTCGGTGGCCAGCACCCGCGCCTGCGGCTTGATCTCCTGGGCCGCGAAGATGCCCCGCACCGGGGCGAGATGCGGATCGCGGTTGAGCAGTTCGAGGTAGCGGGTGAGCTGTTCCACGCCGTCGATCTCGCCGCGCCGCTTGAGCTCGACGGCCACCGTCCGGCCGTCCGCGTCCCGGCAGAGGATGTCCACCGGGCCGATGGCGGTGGGGTATTCACGGCGGATGAGCGCATAGCCCTCGCCCAGCGTCTCGATGCGGTCCGCCAGGAGCTCCTGGAGGTGCGCTTCCACGCCGTCCTTGATGAGGCCCGGATCGACGCCCAGTTCATGCGAGGAGTCGTGCAGGATCTCCTCCATGGTGATGATGAGCTTCTCGCCCGCCTTGTTGATCACCGTCCAGATGTCTCCGTCGCCCTCCTTGAGGGTGCAGGGCGGGGACATCCAGTTGAGGGGCTTGTAGGCCCGGTCGTCCGCATGGATGCTGACGCTTCCGTCCGCCTTCACCAGGATCAGACGGGGGGCGGAGGGCAGATGGGCGGTGAGCCGGCCCGCGTAGTCCACGGAGCAACGGGCAATGACGAGACGCATGGTGTGAAACGCTACTCGACGCTTGGTGGTCCACGCGATTCGCCCTGGATGGACCCCTTCGGCTTTGGCCAGTTGTAGGTGCGTTCTCCTGGTGGGGCGACAGTGGCCGGATTACCGTTGAAGCGGGCGGTCGTCGTACGGGCACAGGGCGTCGTCGTCCGCTCGCCCATCCCTGAGACCCCGCTCGCGGGGTCGCGAGAGGAGAACCCATGTCGCTCGACGTCTCACCGGCCCTCCTCGAACAGGCCGAGCGAGGCGAGGTCGACGAAAAGGAATTCGTCGACTGCGTCCGGAACTCCCTGCCCTACGCATGGGAGATGATCAGCTCGCTGGTGGACCGGCTCACGATGTACGGCGGTGATTTTGCCGACAACCGTACGCCGCCGCCGGACGAGCAGGCGCGTGGTCAGCTGCTGCGGGCCATGGCGAGTGACGCGATTCGCGGTGCGCTGCAGCGACACTTCGGGGTCCGCCTGGCGTTCCAGAACTGCCACCGGGTTGCGGTCTTTCCGCTCGACGCCTCGGTGGACGAGCGCCTGGCTCGTTTCACCTCGATGCGGGGGCAGGTGCTGAACCAGTCACCGGAGCTTCGCGACTGCTGACGCACCGCTGCTGCCGCTCCGCACACGGGAGGTGCGATCGGTACGGGAGCGGCAGCTCCCCGGATCCTGTGGCCGGGGAACCGGAAGCGTTCAGCCGAGCAGGGGCAGTACGTCGGAGCCGAGCCGGCGCAGGTTCTCCTCGGTGGCGGCGAGGTCGCCGGAGCCCTCGGACAGCAGCGCGAACCGGCTGATGCCGGTGCGCTCGGCGGTGGCCGCGAGGCGGTCCGCGCACAGCCGTGGCGAGCCGACCGGGTGGAGACCGCAGAGCAGCTCGGTATAGGCCAGCGGGTCGCGCATCCGGCGGACGCGCCCGTCGACCGTCACATGCGCGCCGAGCCCCTGGTGCAGCCACCCGGGCATCGCCTTCAGCAGGGTCTCCGCGGCCTCCGGGCACCGGTCCGCGATCTGCAGCACGCCCGCCGACACATGCCCGGCCGCGGCGACCGCCTCGGGTGAACTCCCGGCCTCCAGCGCGCACTTGCGCCACAGGGCGATCATCTCCGCCTTCTCCTCGTCCGCGCTGTGCATGCCGAGCAGCATCGGCAGCCCGTGCCGGGCCGCCAGCCGGACGCTCGCGGGCGAGGTGCAGGCGACGATCACCGGCGGTCCGGGCCGGTCGAGCAGCTCGTCGGGGCGGGGCACGACCGGGACCTCCCGGAAGGCGAAACGTTCACCTGCCGACCCGACCCGGGGTTCGCGCAGCCAGCGCATCAACAGTGCGAGGGACTCGGGGAACGCCTCTTCGTAAGCTCCCAGGCCGGAGTTGAACACTTCCAGGTCCACCCAGGGTCCACCCCGGCCCACCCCAAGGGTGAACCGGCCGCCGGAGGTGAGGTGCAGCAGGGCCGTCTGCTCGCCCAGGGCCACCGGGTGCGCGGTCGGCAGGACGCTCACCGCCGTGCCCACGCCGATCCGGTGGGTGCGCCCCAGCATCAGGGCGGCGAGCGTCACCGCGGACGGGCAGACGCCATAGGGGACGAAGTGGTGCTCGGCCACCCAGACCGCGTCCAGCCCGGCCTCTTCGGCGACCTCCGCCGTCCGTACGGCCCGGTAGAGAGCCTCTGCATGGCCCTGGCCCGGGAACTGGGCGGCCAGGACGAATGCTCCAACGCGCATCGCTTGCGTGCCTCCTAGCGACGGACTGGCGATCGAACGCCGCCCCCCTGGAGGCAATAACGCCTGACAGGTGCCCGAAGGTACGGGCGTACGGAAGGTTTTCATGATGATCACAGAGGAGGGGGCCCGGCCGGGATGGTGACCGTGCCGCGTAGGCTGGTCACAACCCGTAGCCCCCCAGACGCCCCGAGGTGCCCCGTGTCTCCGCGCCGAAACCGCCCGCGAGGCGGAGCCGACAGGCGAGCCGACGTTCCGCGCGAGCGGGAGGAGGGCGGCGAGCGCTTTGGACTGGAGCGCACCGAGAGCTGGCAGGGCGAGGAGTGGTCGGTGCGCATGATCGGCGGCGGGGCGGCGGCCAAGCACTACCGGTGCCCCGGCTGTGACCAGGAGATCCCGCCCGGGGTGCCGCACCTGGTCGCCTGGCCGCAGTACGGCGCCGGGGTCGAGGACCGGCGGCACTGGCACAAGGCCTGCTGGAACGCGCGAGACCGCCGGAGCGCCCGGCTCCAGCGGTCTCGTAACGCGCCGCGTCGCTAGGGGGCATCCCCTGGGGCGTGCCCGGCAGGGCCTATGCGTCGCGCTTGGTCATCACGGCGTAGGCACCGGCCAGCGCGGCCGCCGTGGCCAGCACCGCGATGAGCATCACCGTCCCGGTGCCGGGGCCCGAGGTCGAGGTGTCGGAGGAGGTCCCGTAGATGGCGGCGAGCTGCATGGGGATCGAGTACTCGAGCAGCGCCTTCTGCAGCGAGTGGAAGCTCCCCAGGAACATCGCCAGGATCAGCGGCAGCAGCACCACGCCCAGCATGGTGGTGATGGCACCGGCCGAGTGCCGCAGCATGGCCCCCACGGCGAGCGCGATCAGCCCCAGCAGTGCCACATAGATGCTGACCCCGAAGGTCGCTTTGAGCCACTCCGAGCCGGTGCTGTCCTGCCCGGTCCGGCCGCTCAGGACCCCCTCGCCGAGGAGCGCCACCAGCACGGTCGCGATCAGGGTCATCACAAAGGTCAGCGCGAAGAACACGATCGACTTGGCCGCCAGCACCCGGGTGCGGCTGGGGCAGGCGGTGAGCGTGGTGCGGATCAGTCCGGTGCCGTACTCGGAGGAGATCGTCAGCACGCCCAGGGTGAGCACCGGGATGATGCCGAGCAGGACGCCGGTGAAGCCGAGGTTCAGCGGGGTGACGTCGGTGAGGTCCTGTTCGGACAGCTTGCTGTCGGCCACCAGGATCATCAGCGTGCCGATGCCGATCACGACCAGCAGCATCACGCCGAGCGTCCACATCGTCGACCGCAGCGACTTGATCTTGGTCCACTCGGCCTTGACGGCGTCGCCGAGGTTCGCCTCGCGCACCGGGATCGGCGAGACATAGCCGCCCGGGACCGCCGCGCCGGGCCAGTGCGGCTGGGCGGGCTGCGGGGGCGCGGGTGGCTGCGGGGGCATCGGGGCGGTCATCGGGCGTCCTCGTTGTCGCGCGTGGTCGGTTCGGGGGCGGGAGCGTTCTGCGGCGGCGGGGGAGCGGCCGAGGGCTGCCGGGCGTAGGGATTGGGCTGCTCGCCCGGCAGCACCGGATAGCCGCCCGGCGCGTTCCAGCCCGGCGGCAGCGGTGCGCCCGGGGCGCCGTGGCCCGGGGCGGGCTGCTGGAAACCGGCCCGCAGATCCGCCGTGGAGCGGTAGTCGACCGCGTGCTGGGTCATCCGCATGTATGCCTCCTCCAGGGAGGCCTGGTGCGGGGAGAGCTCCCACAGCCGGATGTCCGAGGCATGGGCGACCTCGCTGATGCGCGGCAGCGGCAGGCCGGTGATGCGCAGCGCGCCGTCCTGCTCCGGCAGCACCTGGCCGCCCGCCTCGACCAGCGCGGTGGTGAGCTTTTCGCGCTGCTCCGGCTGCCCGTCGGGTATGCGGACCCGGGCGAAGCCGGCCGAGTTGGCGGCGATGAAGTCCTGGATGCTCATATCGGCGAGCAGCTGCCCGCGCCCGATCACTATCAAGTGGTCGGCGGTGAGCGCCATTTCGCTCATCAGGTGCGAGGAGACAAAGACCGTACGGCCCTCCGCCGCCAGCCGCTTCATCAGATTGCGGACCCACAGGATGCCCTCGGGGTCGAGGCCGTTGACCGGCTCGTCGAAGAGCAGCACCTGGGGGTCGCCGAGCAGCGCGGCGGCGATGCCCAGCCGTTGGCCCATGCCGAGCGAGAAGCCCCTGGAGCGCTTCTTGGCCACCTCGGTGAGGCCCACCACGGCCAGCACCTCGTCCACCCGCTGGGCCGGGATCCCGGAGAGCTGGGCCAGGGACAGCAGGTGGTGGTAGGCGCTGCGGCCGCCGTGCACGGCCTTGGCGTCGATCAGCGCACCGACCTGCCGGGGGGCGTTCGGCAGCTGCCGGAAGGGGCGTCCGCCGATCGTGACCTGCCCGGCCGTTGGCATATCCAGGCCGAGGATCATGCGCATGGTCGTCGACTTGCCCGAGCCATTGGGGCCCAGAAAGCCGGTGACGGCGCCTGGCCGCACCTGGAAGGTCAGATTGTGCACGGCCGTCTTGGCGCCATAGCGCTTGGTCAGGCCGACTGCCTCGATCATTCTCCGCCCCTCGCGAGATGGTCGGGGCAACTGCCCCCGTTCGGGTAAGGAGGATAACGAGGGGTTGACGGTTCCCTCGAATTCAACGCGAATGGCCATGGGTTTGCGCGGCTGGCCAGGGGAGATCGCCGGGCGGCCGCACCCAGCCCTCCTCGACGAAGATCCGGGCGCCCTCCGCCCGTACCGCCTCCTCGGCCCGGGCCCGCTGTGTCCAGTCGGCCGGATCGGGTCCGAGCAGGGCGCGCAGCCGGGGCGAGGCCCGCAGCAGCGCGGTGAGCAGGGTGCCCTGGTCGCCCCCGCCGGGGCGGGGCCGGCCGGTGGCCGGGTCCAGCAGCACACCGTGGTGGGAGACATAGACGGACGCGCCGGGCAGCCGCTCCCCGGACGGCAGGGTCAGGGCGAAGGCGTCCCCGGACAGTGCCACCCGGCGGTAGTGGAGCTCGGTGACGTCCATGGCCGCGAGCTGCGCCGCATCCAGCCAGCTGATCACCAGCCCGGTCTCGGCGGCCGGGTCGGCGTAGGGGGCGGCGGCCACATAGCCGGCCCGGCCGATATGCGCCGAGCAGCCGATCGCGATGCCGGGTACGCGTACCGGCACCATGGGCACGGCGACCGGCAGCGAGCGGCCTTCCAGCTTGTGCACCACCTGGGCGGGGGAGGCATTGGAGCCCACCGCGATGACGGGGTGGCGCTCGGCGACGGGCGCCTGGCCGAGGGCGGTGAGGGCCTGGTCCAGCCGCACGGTCCGGTCGTCGCCCGGCACCTGCCAGGTCCCCAGCGCCGCCGCCCGTACCCGCAGCGGGAGCAGCTCCCGGCCGGTGAGCAGGCACGGGCCGGGGACCGGGCGGCCGGGATAGGTCAGCGGGTGCCGGAACGGCACGGTGTCCAGGCCGAGCGCGCGCAGCGTCCGGTCCATCGGGCCTACGCGTCGCGCTTCTTCAGCACGGCGTAGCCGCCCAGCAGCGCGGCCAGCACCCAGAGCACCATGATCGCGAGACCGCCCCAGGGGCCGTAAGGGGCCTCGTCGGTCCCCTCGATGACCTGCATGACCTTCTGGCCCGCCTTGTCGGGGAAGTATTCGGCGACCTTCTTGGTGGCGGACACACTGGCGAGGATGTTGGAGATCAGGAAGAAGAACGGCATCAGAATGCCGAGCGACAGCATGGGGCTGCGCAGCATCGCGGCGACGCCCATCGAGAACACCGTGATCAGCGTCATATAGAGGCCGCCGCCGAGGACCGCGCGCAGCACGCCCGGATCACCGATGTGCGCCCGGTGGTCGCCCAGCATCGCCTGGCCGAGGAAAAAGGACAGAAAGCTGGTGACCATGCCGACGACCAGGGCGAGCAGTGTGGCCACGGCGATCTTGCTGAACAGAAAAGTGCCGCGCTGGGGAACGGCGGCCAGCGAAGTGCGGATCATTCCGGTGCTGTATTCATTGGCTACCACCAGCACCCCGAAAACGATCAGTGCCAGCTGGCCCAGGCCCATGCCGGCGAAGCTGATGAAGGTCGGGTCGAAGGTGAGCTTGTCCTTCATGGACATTTTGTCAAAGCCGTTGTTGGCCAGTGCACTGATCAGTATTCCGAGGCCGACGGTCACCACCACGGCGATGCCGAGCGTCCACACCGTGGAACGCACGGATTTGATCTTCGTCCATTCCGAGCGCAGGACCTGCGTTGCCACCGCCATGGTCAGGATCCCTTCTGCTGCCAGTCGGCCCCCCAGCCCCCGGCCGGCGGCTCGGGTGGCGTCGCCATGTGGTTGGCGTGCGCGTGGTACTCCACGGCTCCGGCGGTGAGCTGCATAAAGGCCTCCTCCAGCGAGGCCTGCTGGGGGCTGAGCTCATGCAGGGTGATCTGGTGGCGGGCGGCCAGCTCGCCCAGGTGTGCGGCATCCTCGCCGTGCACCTCCAGAGCACCCTCGTCATCCGGCGTGGCGGAAATCCCGGCCCCCGAGAGCACTTCGCGCAGCCGCTCCCGGTCGGGCGAGCGCATCCGCACATAGGAGCGGGAGTTCTGCGCGATGAAGTCGGACATGGAGGTGTCGGCGAGCAGCCGCCCCTGGCCGATGACCACCAAGTGGTCGGCGGTGAGCGCCATTTCGCTCATCAGGTGCGAGGAGACGAAGACCGTGCGCCCCTGGGCGGCCAGGCTCTTCATCAGATTGCGGATCCAGTGGATGCCCTCGGGGTCGAGGCCGTTGACCGGCTCGTCGAACATCAGGATCTGCGGGTCGCCGAGCAGCGCGGCGGCGATGCCCAGCCGTTGGCCCATGCCGAGCGAGAAGCCCTTGGAGCGCTTCCTGGCCACCGCCGAGAGGCCGACCACATCCAGCACCTCCCGCACCCGGGAGCTGGGGATGCCATTGCTCTGCGCCAGGCACAGCAGGTGGTGGTAGGCGCTGCGGCCGCCGTGGATGGCCTTGGCGTCCAGCAGGGCGCCCACCGTCCGCAGCGGATTGTGCAGTTGCCGGTAGTGCTTGCCGTCGATACGGACCGTGCCGCCGGTCGGGTTGTCGAGGTCGAGCATCATCCGCATGGTCGTCGACTTGCCCGCCCCATTGGGGCCCAGGAAACCGGTGACGATACCGGGCCGCACGGTACAGGTGAGGTTGTCCACGGCGAGCTTGTCGCCGTAGCGCTTGGTCAGCCCCTCAAGCTCGATCATTCACCCACGGTAAGGGCATGCGGAACGCCTCGCCACCGGAGCCGGCAAGTCCGTAACCGCTGCTCCGGCGCGCCGTACGACAGCGGCATACGGCGCGCCGGGCGGTCCCCCCGAACACCTTGACCTCAGCGGCTCTGCTGGGCCGGGACGCCGCGCGAGATCGGCTCGTCGTCGCCCGGGACACCGGCCGCGGCCACCGCCGCACCGGTCAGCGTGGCCAGCATCTCGCGCACGTTCGTCAGCTGCGCATTGATGCTGTCCCGGCGGTTGGTGAGCGCCGCCAGCTCGCGCTCGGACTCGCTGCGGATCCGGTCCGCCTTGGCGTTGGCGTCGGCGACGATGTCCTCCGCCTGACGCTGCGCCGTCTCCACCGTCTGCCGGGCCCGGCGCTCCGCGTCCGTGCGCAGCTTCTCCGCCTCCAGGCGCAGCTGCTCGGCCCGGTGCTCGATCTCCGCCAGCCGCTTCTCCGCCTTCGCCTGACGAGACGCCAGATCGCGCTCGGACTGCTCGCGGCGCTTGGCCAGGTTGGTCTCGAAGTCGGCCGCCGCCTGGGCCGCCTTGGCCCGCGTCTCCTCGAAGAGGGCGTCCGCCTCCTCGCGCTTGGACTGGGCGTCCTTCTGCGCCTCGGCACGCAGCGTCGAGGCATCGCCCTTCGCCTTGTCGACGATCCGCGCGCCCTCGTCCTCCGCCTTCGCCTTGCGGTCGGCGGCGAACGACTCGGCGTCGTTGCGCACTTGCTGCGCCGCCGACTCGGCCAGCTCACGGTGCTGCTCCGCGGCCCGCCGGGCCTCCTCGCGCAGATCCTTGGCCTCTTCCTCGGCCAGCCGAAGGATCTTCTCGACCCGTGCCCCGAGCCCCGCGTAGGACGGCTCCGAGTCATTGATCTGGGCCTGAGCGTTCTGCGTTTCGAGGTGCAGCTCCTCGATGCGCTTTTCCAGAGAGGTGATCCGAGCCAGTGCGCTGTCACGGTCGGCGACGAGCTTGGTAATGCGGTCGTCCACCTGGCCGCGGTCGTATCCACGCCGCACGAGCTCGAAGCCGAAGGGGGAGGAAGTGTCGCTCATGGGGTTCCTGTCGAAAGAGACCGGTGAGGTGATAGAGGGAATCCTAGGGGCGAGAGCGGCGTGTCATCGAGCAGATGGTTGTAATTGGTGGGGGGATCTGGAAAATGTCCCCTCGATTGAGTGGCTACTTCTGGGACTGCTTACCACCCGATCGAGTTGAGCCGGCACCAGCTCCCGCCTTCACCCCGCCCTCTTTGGAGCCGCCTGCCCCGGGGGACTCAAATGATTCCAACGCCTCCAACACGTCCTGGACACGGGAAATCTCCGCGTTGATGTCCTCGCGGCGCCGGACCAGCGCCTCCAACTCCCGCCTGCCGCCGTCGACAAGCTGCTCGGCCTCCTCCGTCGCCTCGGTGCGCAGGCGCTCCGCGTCGCGTACGGCGGCGGCCTTCTTCTGCTCCGCCTCCTTCAGCAACCCCTCCGCCTTCTTCACCGCGGCGATCCGGACCTTGCTCGCCTCGCCACTCGCATCCGACAGCAACTGCTTGGCCTTCGCCTCCGCGTCGGCCAGCTGCTCGGTCGCCGCGGCCACCAGCTTGTCGCAGCGCTCGCCCGCCGACTGCATCGCCTCGGCCGCCTCCCGGCGGGCCCGCTCGTGCAGCTCCTCGACCTCGCCCTCCACCCGGGAGCGCAGCTCGTCCGCCCGCTCCCTTATGGCCGTGGCATCCCCACGCGCCTCCGACAGCAGCGAGTTGGCATCCGCCCGGGCCCGCTCCACCAGCCCATTGCCCTCGCCGGTGGCCTCGTTGACGAGGCGCTCCGCCTCCCGGCGCGCCGCGCCCACCATGGCATCGGCCTGCTCCTCGGCCGCGGCCGCCGACCGCACGGCCTCCTCCTGTGCCTTGGCGACCAGCGCGTCCGCCTGCTCGGCCGCCTCCGCCCGCCGCCTGGCGGCCGCCTCCCGCGCCTCGTCGACCACCTGCTCGCCCTCGGCCCGGGCCTCGGCCCGCAGCCGCTCCGCCTCCAGCACCGCATCGGCCTTGAGCTTCGCGGAGTCGGCCCGCGTGCTGTTGGCGTTCTCCTGGGCGGCCGCCAGCGCCGCGGCGGCCTCGGTGGCCATCCGCTCCGCCTCCGCGGTCGCCTCGGCAATCAGCTCGTCCGCCTGCTGGGCGGCCTCCGCCCGGCGGGAGTTGGCCGCCTCCCGCGCCTCGTCCGCCATCCGCTCCGCCTGCCGGCGCGCGCCCTCCAGCGCCTCGGCCGCGTCCGCCCGCAGCCGCTCCGCCGCCGCGGCGGCGTCCGCCAGCACCCGCTCGGCCTCCGCGACCGCCTCGGCCCGGTGGGCCCCCGCCGCCTCCCGGGCCTCCTCCAGGGTGCGGGCCGCCTGGGCCCGCAGCCGCTCGCCCTCGCCGGTCGCCTCGGCAATCAGCTCGTCCGCCTGCTGGGCGGCCTCCGCCCGGCGGGCGTTCGCCCGCTCCCGCGCCTCGTCCACGATCCGCTCGGCGTCGCCCTGCGCCGAAGTCGTCAGCTCGGCCGCCTCATTGACGATCCGTTCGGCCTCGGCATGGCCGTCGGCCCGCATCTTGTTGGCGTCCTCGCGCGCCTCCGCGCGGGCCCGCGCCGCATCCTGCTCCGCCGAGGCCAGTGCATCGGAGGCGTCGGTACGCAACTGCCGCGACTTCGCGGACGCGTCCGACACCAGCCGCTCCGCCTCCGCGGTCGCCTTGGCCAGCAGCTCGTCCGCCTGCTGCGCCGACTCCACCCGATGGGCGTCGGCGACGTCCCGCGCCTCGTCCACCGTGCGGGCCGCCTCGGCCACCAGCCGCGCCGCCTCGGCCCTGGCCTCGGCCCGCTCCGCCTCGGCGGCCTCGATCGCCTCCTCCAGCGTCCGCGAGGCCTCGGCGCGCAGCCGCTCGCCCTCCGCGGTGCCCTCGGCGACCAGCTCATCGGCCTGCCGCGCGGCCTCCGTACGACGGGAGTTGGCCGCCGTACGCGCCTCCTCCAGGATGCGGGCGGCCTCCTCCGCCACGCTCTGGCCCTCGGCGATGGCATCCGTGACCGTACGCTCGGCCAGCTCCTGCGCCGCCGCCGAGGCCGCCTGCGCCTCGGCCCGGATCCGCGCCGCCTCCTCCCCGGCCCGCTCGCGCTCGGCATAGGCCTCCGCGCGAACCCGGTCCGCCTCCTCCTGCGCCTCGGTGACGGTCCGTCCGGCACTGTGCTCCGCGGCCGAACGCAGCCCGGCGATCTCCTCCTCGGCCTGCTCATGCAGCCCCGCGACCGACTCCCGCACCTGCTGGGCGGTCTGCTCGGCGGCGGACACCAGCTCGGTGGCCCGCTGCTCCGCCTCCTCCGCCAGCCGCTGCGCCTCCTGCTGCGCCTCGGCGACCCGGGTGCGCGCCGCGGCCAGCAGCTCCTCGCTCTGCTCCTGCGCCGCCTCGCGCTCCGCCTGCGCCTGGGAACGCGCGTCGCCCAGCAGCTCCTCGGCCTCCCGGCGCCGCCGCGCCGCCTCCTCCTGCGCCGCCGCCAACGCCTCGACGGCCTCGGCGGCGGTCCGCTCGGCGGCCGCGTTGGCCTCGGCCCGCACCCGGTCGGCCGTCTCCTGCGCCTCGCCGCGCAGCCGCTCCGCCTCCTCCTGCGCCTCGGTACGCAGCCGCACCGCGGCCGCCTCGCCCTCGGACCGGGCGGCGGACACATCGGCGGCCGCCTCGGCGCGCAGCCGCTCCGCCTCCGCCTCCGCCTGCCCGGTCAGCGTGCGCACCCGCTCCGCGGACTCCGCGCGCAGCCGCTCCGTCTCCTCCGCCGTCTCCCGGCGCAGCCGCTCCGCCTCGCTCCGGGCGTCCCGCAGCGCCGACTCGGCGGCCTCCACCCGCTGTTCGGCCTCGGTGTGCAGCCGCGCCAGCTCCTCGGCGGCCTCCGTGCGCCGCGCCTCGGCGGCCCGCTCGGCCTCCTCGCGCAGCCGGGCCGCGGCCTCCGCGGCCTCCGCCCGGACGCGCTCGGCGTGGTCCTCGGCCTCCTCGGCCATCTCCTCGGCCTCGGCCCGCGCCCGCGCCAGCGCCTCCTCGGCCTGCTTGCGCAGCGTCGCCGAGCGCTCGGCCGCCTCGGTGCGCACCCGCTCGCTCTCGGCGCTCGCGCCCCTCCGGGTCTCCTCGGCGCTCGCCTTGGCCTTGACCAGCAGCTCCTCCGCGGTGCCGGCTGCCCCCTCGATCTGCTGCAGCGCCTCCCGGCGGGCCTCGGACCGGATCCGCTCGCCCTCCGCCACGGCCTCGGCCCGCAGCTGCTCGGCCTCGCCGCGCAGCCGCCGCGCCTCCTCCTGGAGCTCGACGGTCTTGGCCCGGTACTCCTTGGTGTCGTCCTTCGCCGCGCCCTTGAGCTGCTCGGCGGTGTCCGCCGCCTGCTCCCGCAGCCGCTCGGCCTCCGCCTCCGCCTCCCGGCGGATCCGCTCGGCCTCCGCGGCCGCCGCCTTGGTGGTGGCCTGGGCATCCTCGGACGCCCTGGTCAGCACCTCCTCCGCGGTCCGCGCCGCCTTGGCGAGCTGCGCCGCCGAATCCTCGGCGACGGCGTTGCGCGCCTTCTCCGCCGCCTCGGCCAGCAGCCGTTCCGCCGCCGCCGCCGCGTCCGCCCGCAGCTGCTCCGCCTCGGCTCGCAGCGCCTCGGCGTCCTTGGTGGCCTCGCCCACCAGCCGGGCGATCTCCGCCCGGGCGGTGCGGGTGCGCTGCTCGTTGTCCGACTCGGCGTCCGTCAGCCGCGTGGCGGCGGCCTCCTTCGCCTCGGCGAGCAGCTTCTCCGCCCCGGCCCGCGCCTCGCGCAGCGCCGTCTCGGCCTCCTGCATCCGCGCCTCGGCGGCCCGGGTCAGCTCGGCGGAGGTGGTACGGGCCTGGTCGGACTCCGCGCTGGTGGCCGAACGCAGCTGCTCGGCGTGGTCGGTGGCCTCCTGGGCCTGCGCGGAGGCGGCGGTCAGCAGCCGCTCGGCGTCCGTGCGCGCCCGGCGCAGGATCGCTTCGGCTTCGCCGCGCGCCTCCTCGGCGGCCACGCTCAGCCGGCTGTGGGCCTGCTCGGTCAGCCGCTGCGCCTCGGCGCGGGCCGCGGCGAGCGCCTGCTCGACCTCGGTCCGCGACTCCTCCAGCAGCCTGCGGGCCTGGGACTCGGTACGGGAACGCAGCTGTTCGGCCCAGGCGACGTTCTCGTTGACATGCGATTCGACGGTCTGGCGGCGCTCGTTGAGCTCCTCGTCCAGCCGCTGGCGACGGGCCACGGCCTCGGCGTGCAGCTCGGCCTCCAGCCGGGCCTGCCGCTCGGCCTGCTCCTGGAGCAGCCGCTGGGTCTGGGCGCGGGCCTCGCGCAGCTCGCGCTCGGCGTCCGTGCGCAGCTGCTCGGCCTGGATCTGCGCGCTGCGCAGCAGTTGCTCGGCCTGGTAGTCGATGCCGGACGAGTCATAGGCAGGACGGTGCGCGAGGTTGCGGCGCGCCTCATGGAGCTTGGCGCGCAACACCTCGACCTGGTAGCCGAGGTCGTCGGCGTGCTGGACCGCCTTCTCCCGCTCGGTCTTCAGCCGCTCCATCTCGGCCTCGAACATCGAGAGGGTGTCGGCCTCCGCCCGTTGACTCTCCTGGCGCTCGTAGCCCCGCACAGCGCGGTCCATCCGTCCCCTGGTCGCGTCGGCGGCCGGCCCCGTCCTGCCCCCGTCCTGCACGGTGGTGGAACCCGGAGCCCGCCCTTCCGAAGAAATGGTGTCAGATCATCGGCACAGCCTGGGCCGGGCCCCACCCGCACCCCGGCCGAACCTGCACTCTACCGGCCGGGGAAGGTGTGGGTCAGTGCTCCTCGGCCGGGCGGGGCGCCGAGGTGGCCGCGGAGGTGACGAGTTCCGTCAGCACCCCATGGCAGTCCTTGGGGTGCAGGAAGGTGATGCGGGAGCCCATGGAGCCGGTGCGCGGCCGGTCGTAGAGCACCCGCACCCCTTTGGTCCGGATGTCCTCCGCGTCGCCGTCCACATCGGCGGTGCCGAACGCGATGTGGTGAACGCCCTCGCCGTTCTTGGCGAGCCACTTGCCGACGGCGGAGTCCTCCCGGGTGGGCTCCAGGAGCTGGAGGTAGGAGGCGCCGCCGTCCGACGTCTCGTTGATCTTCAGCATGGCCTCGCGTACGCCCTGTTCCTCGTTGACCTCGGTGTGGAACACCTCGAAGCCGTACGTGGCACGGTAGAAGTCGACGGTCTGGTCGAGATCGAAGCAGGCGATCCCGATGTGGTCGATGCGCGTCAGCATGGAACCAGTGCACCGCCGTGCGACCGGTTACGCAACGTGCGCGCGATCACACCTTCCGCCCGGTGACCGGTGGCGTACCGCTCAGTACATTGACGAAACCACCGTTAACTCCATCCGCTTGGAATCCGCCTGAAGGAGCCGCGTTCATGTCTGGTACGAACGGTTCGACCGGCAACACCTCCGTGATCGTCGCCGGCGCGCGGACGCCCATGGGCCGTCTCCTCGGCTCGCTGCGGTCGTTCTCCGCGGCCGAACTGGGCGGCGTGGCCATCAAGGCCGCGCTCGACCGGGCGGGCATCGGGGGCGACCAGGTGCAGTACGTGATCATGGGCCAGGTGCTGCAGGCCGGCACCGGGCAGATCCCGGCCCGCCAGGCCGCAGTGCACGGTGGCATCCCGATGAGCGTGCCCGCGCTGACCGTCAACAAGGTGTGCCTGTCCGGGCTCGACGCCATCGCGCTGGCCGACCAGCTCATCCGCGTGGGGGAGTTCGACATCGTGGTGGCCGGCGGCCAGGAGTCGATGACCAACGCCCCGCATCTGCTGCCCAAGTCCCGCGAGGGCCACAAGTACGGCGCGATCGAGATGCTCGACGCGATGGCGCACGACGGGCTGACGGACCCGTTCGAGAACATCGCCATGGGCGAGTCCACCGAGAAGCACAACACGCGCCTGGGCATCCGCCGCCCCGAGCAGGACGAGATCGGCGCGCGCTCCCACCAGCGGGCCGCCGCCGCGCAGAAGAACGGCCTCTTCGAGGCCGAGATCACCCCCGTGGAGATCCCGCAGCGCAAGGGCGAGCCGGTGATCTTCAGCAAGGACGAGGGCATCCGGCCGGAAACCACCGTGGAGGCGCTGGCCAAGCTGCGGCCCTCGTTCACCAAGGACGGCACCATCACGGCGGGCACCTCCTCGCAGATCTCCGACGGCGCCGCCGCGGTGGTGGTGATGAGCAAGGCCAAGGCCGAGGAGCTGGGCCTGGAGTGGATCGCCGAGATCGGTGCGCACGGCAATGTGGCCGGGCCCGACAACTCCCTCCACTCGCAGCCGTCCAACGCCATAAAGGACGCGCTGCGCAAGGAGGGGCTCACCGTCGGGGACCTCGATCTGATCGAGATCAATGAGGCGTTCGCGGCCGTTCTGGTGCAGTCAATGAAGGATCTGGGCGTATCCCCGGAAAAGGTGAACGTCAACGGCGGTGCCATCGCGCTGGGCCATCCGATCGGCATGTCCGGTGCGCGTACCGTGCTGCATCTCGCGCTGGAGCTCAAGCGGCGCGGCGGCGGGATCGGCGCGGCCGCGCTGTGCGGCGGTGGCGGCCAGGGCGATGCGCTGATCATCCGGGTACCCGGCAAGTGACCCGATAGATCATCCGGCGGCGGCAGGGCGGAGCGGAGGGCTCATGACGGACGTCCCCACACTGGTGGAACAGGCGCGGGCGGGTCGGCCGCGGGCCGTGGCCCGGCTGATCTCGCTGGTGGAGGGGGCGTCCCCACAGCTGCGCGAGGTGATGGCGGCGCTGGCCCCGCTGTCCGGCCATGCCTATGTGGTGGGGCTGACGGGCTCGCCCGGGGTCGGCAAGTCGACCTCCACCTCGGGGCTGGTGACGGCCTACCGGCGGATGGGCAAGCGGGTCGGGGTGCTGGCCGTGGACCCCTCCTCGCCGTTCTCCGGCGGTGCGCTGCTCGGCGACCGGGTGCGGATGTCGGAGCACGCCTCCGACCCCGGCGTCTACATCCGTTCCATGGCCACCCGCGGTCACCTGGGCGGCCTGGCCTGGGCCGCGCCCCAGGCGATCCGGGTGCTGGACGCGGCCGGCTGCGATGTGGTGCTGGTGGAGACGGTGGGGGTGGGGCAGTCGGAGGTGGAGATCGCCTCGGAGGCCGACACCTCGGTGGTGCTGCTGGCCCCCGGCATGGGGGACGGCATCCAGGCGGCCAAGGCCGGGATCCTGGAGATCGGTGATGTCTATGTGGTCAACAAGGCGGACCGGGACGGTGCGGACGCCACCGCCCGCGAGCTGAACCACATGCTCGGCCTGGGCGAGGCCCGCGCACCCGGCGACTGGCGCCCGCCGATCGTCAAGACGGTCGCCGCCCGCGGCAAGGGCATCGACGAGGTGGTCGAGGCCCTGGAGAAGCACCGGGCCTGGATGGAGGAGCGCGGAGCCCTCGCCGAGCGCCGTGCGGCGCGCGCGGCGCACGAGATCGAGACGATCGCCGTGACGGCGCTCCGCGCCCGCATCGGCGACCTGAGCGGCGACCGCCATGTGGCCGCGCTCGCCGAGCGCGTGGTGCGCGGCGAGCTGGACCCCTACACGGCCGCGGACGAACTCATCGAGGGCCTCACCGAGGGCCGCTGAGGCGGGAGCCGGGCCCTGGGCTCAACTCCCGCTCCCGCACGGCCTACCCCTTCCGGGTGGCCCGCAGATGCTTGGCCACCGGCGCCAACGACCCCTGCAGGGCCGTCAGTTCCTCGGTCGACAGCAGATCGATGAAGTGCTCGCGCACCGAGGCGACATGGTGGGGCGCGACCTTGCGCATCGTCTCCCAGCCCTGCTCGGTGAGGACGGCGAACAGGCCGCGGCGGTCGGACTCGCAATTCTCGCGCCGCACCAGCCCGGCGCTCTCCATGCGGGTGATCTGGTGCGAGAGGCGGCTCTTGGACTGCAGGGTCGCGGTCGCGAGGTCACTCATCCGCATCCGGTGGTCCGGCGACTCGGAGAGATTGACCAGGATCTCGTAGTCGTTGTTGGTGAGGCCGAACGGCTGGAGATCCCGTTCGAGCTGGTGCATCAGCAGCCTGCTGACCTCCAGGTGGGTTCGCCAGGTCCGCTGTTCCTCGCCGCTGAGCCAGCGTGTGCCGTTCTCGGTGTCCATAAAGGGATTCTACCTAAGAAAGTTGAATTCTGAACAAATGAGGGTCGGGGGGTGGCCGGAACGAGGGTTCATGCGTTCGACGTCACCCTATGGAGGGTACCGCTCACAGCCCGAAGCGGCGCTGGAGGTCCCCGAGCTGGCCCGGGAGCCGGGGCCCCGATGGCTGCTGCGGAGGGCCGGCGCCGGGAACGCCCGCTTCGCCCGAGGGAGCGCCCGTCGCCCGCTCCTCCATCAACTGCTCGGTGGACTGCAGCAGCACCGTGCCGGCGCCGACGAACTCAAATTGGTGCTCCTCACCCGACGTCCCGCCGAAACCGGTGACCGCCCGGATCCCGCCCAGCACTCCGCGCAGATACCGGTGGTCGTAGTGATGGCAGGGCGACGGGCAGTCGGCCCACCCCACCAGCGCCTGGGGGTCCACCCGGATGGGCGGCTCGGCAAAGACCACGGGACCGTTGGAGGCGGCCACGAACGTGCCGGTGCCGATCAGCGTCAGAAACCCCGGGACGATCGACTGCTTCAGCGAGAGCGAGGGCTCGAAGGCCAGCAGATTGCCCGAACGCACGGTCAGATTGCCGTCCTCGAGGTCATAGGAGTTGACGTCGAACGCCCGGTCCGCGAGCAGCATCTTGCCCCGGCCCTCCGCCACCACCCAGTCCGAGGCGTGCAGCGGAGTGTGGAAGCTGGTGGCTATCAGGTGGTCCAGCGGGCCGTGCCCTATGCCATGGAAGTCGATGCGTCCGTAATAGGCGACCATCTTCCCCTTCTGCAGAAACCACCGGCCGTCGAGATCCACGCTGAACGCATAGGGGTTGACGTTGTCGTTGACCGGGAGCGTGGCCGCATCATGGATCACCGGACCGTTCACAACTTCTCCTCCGACGCCTGGACACAGACCGTGCCACTGCCCGACAGCTCCAGCCGGAACGCCTCGCCCGAGCCCCGGCCGACCAGCTCGCGCCAACCGATCGCGGCCGACAGCCTGTTGCGCACCTCGCCGCGGTGCGCCACATAGGCCTGCGGGTCGACGTGCACCGGCCGCTGCGGGGTGATCGGCAGCTCGATGAAGCCACCGTGCGCCAGCACCGCCACCGCGCCATGACCCTTGAGGGTCGTGGTGAACAGACCCTGCCCGGTCATCTGACCGCGCACCACTCCCATCACCCCCCCTTGGGATCCCATGAACATCGTGCCCTGCTGCAGGGAGCCGTCGAAGGCCAGCAGCCGGTCCGCCTCCACATACAGCGTGTCCCCGGTCAGTTCCATTACATGGACGTGATGGCCGCCATGGCCGAACATCACCGTGCCCTCGCCCTCCACGGTCATCAACGGCGTCGCCTCATTGGCGACCCGGCGGCCGATCATCCCCATCACCCCGCCCTGGCCACCGGTGATGCTGGGAGTGAAGGAGACGTCCCCCCGGTAGGCGAGCATCGCCCCGCGCTGGCTGAAAAGCCGCTGCCCGGGCCGCACTTGGGCCTCCACCATCCGCGGGTTCAGCAACCGGAAGGACATCAGAGCTCACCCCCGAAGGTGTCCCGCTCGCTGGGCTGCACATACACCAGCCCCTCGCCCTCGAAGCGGATCTGGAAGGACTCGCCCGAACCCTCCCCGATCACCGTGCGGAAGTTCACACCCGTCTGGAAGTGCTGCTTGAGGCGGCCGGTGTGGGCTATGTATGCACCGGGATCCACCTGGAGCGGCAGCTGCGGCGTCACCCGCAGCACCACCGCCGTGCCCTCCGACAGGATCGCCGCCTGCCCGGAACCCTCCACCGTCGTGGTGAACAGGCCGTTGCCCTGAGCGGCGCCGCGCAGCCCGGTGAAGGTGGTGCCGGTGCGCAGCGAAGCGTCCGTGCACAGCAGATTGCTCGCCTCCACATGCAAGGTCTCGCCGTGCAGCGTCACCAGATTGATCTCGCTCGCCCGGTCGGCGAAATAGCAGGTGCCCGTGCCCTTCACCTCCATGACCGCCATCTGCTCGCCGGTGAGCCGGCGGGTGACCATGCCGCGCAGGCCATCACCGCCACCGGTCATCTTCTTGAACGTCATCTCCCCCTCGTACGCGACCATGGCGCCGTTCTTGGCCTTGACCGCGTCACCCGCCATGTCGACGGCGAGGATTTTGCTCCCTTGGAGCCGAAACTGTGCCACGCCCCGACGCTAGCTGGCCTTCGCACCCGTCCAACAGGTCCAACGACCCGGACCGATCCCTGGTCCGACCCTGGTCCGGGCCCTGCCGCCGCCCTCCGGGTGGACCCGGATCCGCTGATCGACAGCCCGGCTGCGACAATGGGAAAACTTGTGAATGCGGTCACAAGCCGTGACCGCCCGGCCACCCGCCCCCGACCCGAAGGTTGCCCCGTGGACCTCAAGACCGCCTCCGCCCTGCGCCGGCTCCGACTGGTCTCCTCCCCGGAGGCCGTCTCCTGGCTGCTGCTGATCGTGTGCATCGTGCTGAAGAACACGACCTCGTTCAACGCCGTACCGGTCATGGGCTGGGTGCACGGCATCCTCTTCATCTTCTATGTGGTCTTCCTGGCCGATGCCTGGAACCGCACCAAGTGGCCCCTCAAGACCGCCGCCCTCTACCTCTTCCTCTCGGTCCTGCCCACCGGCGGCTTCTTCGCCGACCGGATGCTGCGCCGGGAGGCCGAGGCGAGCGTCATCGCCGCCCGCGCCCGCAAGGAAGGCGTGGTGAACGCATGATCGTCGCCTTCTCGGTCACCCCGATCGGCGCCGGCGAGGACGTCGGCGAGTATGTGGCCGCCGCGGTGCGGGTGGTCCGCGAATCCGGTCTGCCCAACCGCACGGACGCGATGTTCACCTCCCTCGAGGGCGAGTGGGACGAGGTGATGGACGTGGTCAAGCGCGCGGTGGCCGCCGTGGAAGCCCGCTGCGGCCGGGTGTCACTGGTCCTCAAGGCCGACATCCGGCCGGGTGTCACGGACGGGCTGACCACCAAGGTGGCCACCGTCGAACGGCACCTCGCCGAGGGCTGAGCGCCCTTCGGCCGCCGCATTCGGATGAAGACCGCCCGGTCCGGACTCGCGTGTCGGCGAGCGCGGACCGGGCATTGCCGGTTACGCCGCTCAGCCGATGCGGCCTGTATGGGCGATCACGATGGTGACCGTGGAGTCGGTGATCTCGTAGATGACCCGGTACCGGCCAACGTGCATGCGCCGCAGGTCGGGTGAGCCGTAGGCGAAGGTCCCCTCCGGGCGGGGGTTGTCTGCCAGGAGATCGACAGCGGCAAAGAGCTGACGCAGACCGTCAGGGTCATCCTTGAGGAAACGAGCCGCCGCATTGATCGCGGGGTCGTCCCAGATGATCTTGTAGCTCACTCACGCTCCAGGCCGAGCAGCGCACGGACTTCGTCATGCGGTACCCCGACCACCGTGCCGGCGGCTTGGCGTTCCCGGTACTGGGCCACGGCCAATGCGTCCTCGATATCGGCCAGTTCTTGAGGGTTGATGAGCACTGCAGCAGGTTGGCCGTGATCCGTGATCGTGATGCGCTCGCGGGCGTGTGAGGCCCGGCGGACCAGAGAACCGAAGCGAGCGCGGGCCTCGGTGATGGGCAGCGTGTCACTCATGTGAGGAACTGTACACTTCACGCCTCTCTGGTGAGGCCTGAAATTGCGAGACGCCGAGATCCGGTGGCCACCCTTCAGGCTTGGTCGGCGTTCGGACGGCCCGCAGCGTCTCCCACAGCGGTGAGACCGTGAACCGGCAGCGCAGCAAGTCCTCGGCTCCGAACCGCAGATGAAAATCACTAGAGCGATCACCCGCCACCCGGCACGCTGCGCTCATGTCCGCCACCACCGCACCCACCACCGGCAGAATCGGCTACCGGGCCGTCTTCGCCGTCCGCGAATTCCGGGCCGTCTTCGCCGCGCACGCACTGTCCCTGCTCGGCGTGGTCGTCGCCGAACTCGCCCTGTCCGTGCTCGTCTACCGGCTGACCGGATCGCCGCTGCTGACCGCGCTGACCTTCGCACTCGGCTTTCTCCCCTACCTGATCGGCGGGGTGCTGCTCTCCTCGATCACCGACCGGATGCCCGCCCGGCGGGTGCTGGTGACCTGCGATCTGCTGTGCGCCGCAAGCGCGTTGGCCATGGCGCTGCCGGCCACCCCGGTGGCCGCGCTGTTCGTGCTGCGCTGCCTGAACGCCGTCATCTCACCCGTCTTCAGCGGAACCAGGGCGGCCACCCTGGGGGACATCCTCGGCGAGGGCGACCGGTTCGTCCTGGGCCGCTCGCTGCTGCGCCTCGTCTCACAGGGCGCCCAGCTCACCGGATTCGCGGCGGCCGGAGTGCTGCTGACGGTGATATCGCCGCGCGCCGCCCTCGGCGTCACCGTCGCCGGATTCCTGACCTCGGCACTGCTGCTGCGCTTCGGCACCCGGCGGCGCCCGGGGCGTGCGGAGGAGGGCGGCACGCTGCTGAAGTCCTCGCTGTCCGGCACCCGGCGGCTGCTCGCCGACCGGCGAATACGGGCCCTGCTGCTGCTCGCCTGGGTGCCCTCCTTCTTCCTGGTCGCGCCGGAGGCCCTGGCCGCCCCGTACGCGGACTCCATCGGCGCCGGTCCGGTGGGCCTCGGGCTGCTGATGTGCTCGCTGCCCATCGGCACCATCGCCGGCGAGGCACTGGGCGGTTCGCTGCTGACCCCGCGCACCCGGGAGCGGATCGCCCTGCCGACGGTGGCCGTGGTGCTGCTGCCGTATCTGATCTACCTGTGCCACCCCCCGCTGGGCTGGGCCATCCCCGCCCTGGTACTGGCCGGTGCGGCGAATGTGCACACCCTGGGCGCGGACCGGTGGTTCATCGCCTCGGTGCCCGAGGAGCTGCGCGGCCGGGCGATGACGCTCCAGACGGCGGGCATGATGACCATCCAGGGCCTGGGCATGGCCCTCGCGGGCGCGGCGGCCGAGTTCCTGCCCCCGCACCAGGTGATCGCCGCAGCGGGAGCGATCGGGGCGGCCGCCGTGGGGTTCGTCATCCGGCTGGTCGTCGGCTCGGCACCGCGGGGCGACCGATAGGCATCGGTCCGGAGTCCGAGACGCCACCGACCGCCATCCGGCCGCCCGGTACGCTCATACCGTGTCCAAGCCGCTCAGCCTCCCCTTCGATCCCATCGCCCGCGCCGACGAACTGTGGAAGCAGCGCTGGGGTTCGGTGCCCTCCATGGGCGCGATCACCTCGATCATGCGCGCCCAGCAGATCCTGCTCGGTCAGGTCGACGCGGTCGTCAAGCCCTATGGGCTGACGTTCGCCCGCTATGAGGCGCTGGTGCTGCTCACCTTCTCCAAGGCCGGTGAGCTGCCGATGTCAAAGATCGGCGAGCGGCTGATGGTCCACCCCACCTCGGTCACCAACACCGTCGACCGCCTGGTCAGGGGCGGCCTGGTGGACAAGCGCCCCAACCCCAAGGACGGGCGCGGCACGCTGGCCTCGATCACGGAGAAGGGCCGCGAGGTCGTCGAGGCGGCCACCCGCGATCTGATGGCGATGGACTTCGGGCTGGGCGTGTACGACGCCGAGGACTGCGGGCGGATCTTCGAGCTGCTGCGCCCGCTGCGAGTCGCCGCGAACGACTTCGAAACGGAGTGAGGGGCGGCGAAGATCACCCCGGAACCTACCGTTACGCTCGTGGGCATGAAGCGTTCCGTGCTGACCCGCTACCGCGCGCTGGCCTACACCACCGGTGTGCTGCTGATCCTCCTCACGATCGGTGTCATCGCCAAGTACGGGCTGGACATGGACGGCGTCGCCGGTCTGGTCCAGGTCGTCGCCATCGCGCACGGCTGGCTCTTCGTGCTCTACCTGGTCCTCGCCTTCGACCTGGGCTCCAAGGCCAAGTGGCCGTTCGGAAAGCTGGCCTGGGTGCTGGTGGCCGGCACCATTCCGACCGCCGCCTTCATCGTCGAGCGCAGGGTCTCCCGCGAGCTGGAGCCGCTGTTCGCCGAGCAGGCGGCCGCCCCCGCGAAGGCCTGACCGACGGCAGCAGTCGGCAACACCGCCCCGGGCACCCCTTGTGCTCGGGGCACACTTGCGCGACCATTTACTAGGACGTCCTAGTAAAATTGAGTCGCGCGGGGCGCGGAGAGGCGGACGGCACCACCATGGACGCAGCAGCCATCGAGGCGGGACGCAACCGCTGGCAGGCCCGGTTCGACGCGGCCCGCAAGCGCGACGCCGACTTCAGTACGCTCTCCGGCGACCCGGTCGACCCGGTCTACGGCCCGCGCCCGGGCGACAGCTACCAGGGCTTCGAGCGGATCGGCTGGCCTGGCGAGTACCCCTTCACCCGGGGCCTCCATCCGACCGGCTACCGCGGCCGGACCTGGACCATCCGCCAGTTCGCCGGTTTCGGCAACGCCGAGCAGACCAATGAGCGCTACAAGATGATCCTGGCCGCGGGCGGCGGCGGCCTCTCGGTCGCCTTCGACATGCCGACCCTGATGGGCCGCGACTCCGACGACCCCCGCTCGCTCGGCGAGGTCGGTCACTGCGGGGTGGCCATCGACTCCGCCGCCGACATGGAGGTCCTCTTCAAGGACATCCCGCTCGGCGACGTCACCACCTCGATGACGATCAGCGGCCCGGCCGTCCCCGTCTTCTGCATGTACCTGGTCGCCGCCGAGCGGCAGGGTGTGGACCCCGGCATCCTCAACGGCACACTGCAGACCGACATCTTCAAGGAGTACATCGCGCAGAAGGAGTGGCTCTTCCAGCCCGAGCCCCATCTGCGCCTGATCGGCGACCTGATGGAGCACTGCGCCTCCGGCATCCCGGCCTACAAGCCCCTCTCCGTCTCCGGCTACCACATCCGCGAGGCGGGGGCGACGGCCGCGCAGGAGCTGGCCTACACCCTCGCCGACGGCTTCGGCTATGTCGAACTCGGCCTCTCCCGCGGCCTGGACGTCGATGTCTTCGCCCCCGGCCTGTCCTTCTTCTTCGACGCCCATGTGGACTTCTTCGAGGAGATCGCCAAGTTCCGTGCGGCGCGCCGCATTTGGGCCCGCTGGATGAAGGAGGTCTACGGCGCCCGGACGGACAAGGCCCAGTGGCTGCGCTTCCACACCCAGACCGCCGGGGTCTCGCTCACCGCCCAGCAGCCGTACAACAATGTGGTGCGCACCGCCGTGGAGGCCCTCGCCGCGGTGCTGGGCGGCACCAACTCCCTGCACACCAACGCCCTCGACGAGACCCTCGCGCTGCCCAGCGAGCAGGCCGCCGAGATCGCCCTGCGCACCCAGCAGGTGCTGATGGAGGAGACCGGCGTCGCCAATGTCGCCGATCCGCTGGGCGGTTCGTGGTTCGTCGAGCAGCTCACCGACCGCATCGAGGCCGACGCGGAGAAGATCTTCGAGCAGATCAAGGAACGCGGCCTGCGCGCCCACCCGGACGGTGTCCACCCCATAGGCCCCATCACCTCCGGCATTCTGCGCGGCATCGAGGACGGCTGGTTCACCGGCGAGATCGCCGAGAGCGCCTTCCGCTACCAGCAGTCCCTGGAGAAGGGCGACAAGCGGGTGGTCGGCGTCAACTGCCACGAGGGCTCGGTGACGGGCGACTTGGAGATCCTGCGGGTGAGCCACGAGGTGGAGCGCGAGCAGGTCAGGGCGCTCGGCGCGCGCAAGGCCGGGCGCGACGACGCGAGGGTGCGCACTTCGCTGGACGCCATGCTGGCCGCCGCCCGCGACGGCTCCAACATGATCGAGCCGATGCTGGACGCGGTGCGCGCGGAGGCCACCCTGGGCGAGATCTGCGATGTGCTCCGCGCGGAGTGGGGTACGTACACGGAGCCCGCGGGGTTCTGAGCAAAGGCGTACACGTCATAAGCCGGGCGCCGGGGGCACCCCCCCGGCGTCGGCTCCCCCCGACCCCAGCCCGCCCACCAGCAGTGCCGTGAATCCCCGCGCCCACTCCGTGTCCACCGGCTCCGCGCTGACCAGCGTCCGGTGCACCACCGCGCCCGCGATCACGTCGAAGATCAGGTCCGCGGTGCGGGCGGCCAGCGCGGGGTCGGGCTCGTAGGGCAGCTCTCCGCGCTCCTGGGCCCGGGAGCGGCCCAGCAGCACCAGCGTCTTCTGCCGGTCCACGATGGCCGAGCGGATGCGATCCCGCAGGGCGTCGTCCCGGGTGGACTCGGCAACCACCGCCATCAGGGCGGTCTTTGTCTCCGGACGGTCCAGCAGTGCGGCGAACTGCAGCACCACGCCCTCGATGTCGGCCTGCAGGCTGCCCCGGTCCGGCAGTTCCAGATGCTCGTCGAAGAGATCCGCCACCGCGTCCACGACGAGTTCGCTCTTGCCCGCCCAGCGCCGGTAGAGGGTGGTCTTGGCGACCCCGGCCCGGGCCGCCACATCGCCCAGCGTCAGCTTCCCCCAGCCGAGTTCGACCAGCGCGGCGCGCGTCGCGTCGAGGATCGCACGGTCGGCCTCGGCGCTGCGGGGCCGGCCGGTGCGGCCATGGGCTCGGTTCATGCGGCGACCTTACCGCCGAGTAGCCCAGCCCCCGGAGTATGAGCCAGATCACGGGAAATCCCCGCCGTGAGCCAGGGGGTTCCAGTTACGCTACGAGTCGTAGCGTAAGAGCGAGCGACAACCACGGACGCCAGGTGGGGACCCGGCGTCAGGACGAGCCACCGCTACTTTTCTGTTCACCGCGCGGAGGGGGGAGGATAGACCCATGCAGCCACGGAACATGTCCATGAGTGGAGTGGTCGACCTCGCCGCGGTGAAGGCGGCCGGGGAAGCCAAGCAGAAGGCGGAGCAGGCGCGGGCCGAAGCGGTGCGCCAGGGGGTGCAGCCCACCGCGGGCCGGCTCGTCTATGACGTCGACGAGGCCGGCTTCGAGCAGGAGGTTCTGCAGCGCTCCGCCGAGGTGCCGGTCGTCATCGACTTCTGGGCCGACTGGTGCGAGCCCTGCAAGCAGCTCAGCCCGCTGCTGGAGCGGCTGGCCGACGAGTACGCCGGCCGCTTTGTGCTGGCCAAGATCGACGTCGAAGCCAACCAGCTGCTCTTCCAGCAGTTCGGTGTGCAGTCCATCCCCGCGGTGTTCGCGGTGGTGGCCGGGCAGGCACTGCCGCTGTTCCAAGGGGCCGCGCCCGAGCAGCAGATCCGGCAGGTGCTGGACCAGCTGATCCAGGTGGCGGAGAAGCAGTTCGGCATTGTGGGCGCTCCCGCCGAGGCGGGCGCCGCCGAGCAGCCGCCGCCGGCGCAGCCCGCGAGCCCGTATGACGTTGCGCTGAGCGCGGCGCATGAGGCACTGGACAACGGCGACCTGGGCGGCGCGGTGCGGGCCTACCGGAACGTCCTGTCCGACGACCCGGGCAATGCGGAGGCCAGGCTGGGCCTCGCCCAGGCCGAACTCCTGCAGCGCGTCCAGGGGATGGACCCACAGCAGGTCCGCAAGGCGGCGGCCGATGCGCCGGGCGATGTGCGGGCGCAGATCGACGCGGCCGATCTCGACCTGGTCGGCGGGCATGTGGAGGACGCCTTCGGGCGGTTGCTGGATGCCGTGCGGCGGACGGCCGGTGAGGATCGCGACGCGGCCCGGCTGCGGCTGCTGGAGCTGTTCGAGGTCATCGGTCCGGACGATCCGCGAGTGACGGCCGCCCGTACGGCGCTGTCGCGCGCGCTGTTCTGACGGCCGGTGGGGGATCTGGTCTCACGCCCGTAACAAACGAAACAGCGGCTGCCCTTTATCAAATCTTAATAAATGCGGCAGTTGCTACGGCAGGTAACGAAAACCCGGGTGTTTGCCCGGGTTTTTCGTATGCCTTCCGCTCTGTCCGGACACGCTCCGCAAGCACCGGGTGCCCGGGTGATGCATACCGGACGCTCTTCGGTTATCGGTGCGTTACTCGCTAGTAATGAACCTCTTGTGCCTTGCTCCGGAATGGACCACGATCGGCGCAGCCCGGTCCATCACCGTCAGCCCGCCCTCACCGGTCGGCGCGCGGGAGTTGGGTCCCCACCGGGTGGGCCGGCGGCCTGTGCCGGTCCAGGGAGCAGGGGGGTCTCCGTCGTCAAGGGCGGTGCCTGGTCCCGAGGTTGCGTAAAAGGCGTGGCCAAGTGGTTGTCGCTCGGGGGTGATCGCCGGTGTGCGGGCGCGGTGTTGTGCATGACGCTGCCGCATGCGACGACGGCGCTCTTCTTCCCGAGGACGTAGCACGTCTCCCACCCGAGGCAAGGGCTCCCACGGCCCGCACCTGGGGTGTACGTCCGAGAAGGAGGCAAGTATGAAGTCCCAGGCTCGCGGTGGGACCAGATGGAAGCGGTTCGCCGTTGTCATGGTGCCCAGCGTCGCCGCTTCGGGTGTGGTCGTCATGGCCATCGCCCAGGGCGCGCTGGCGGCGTCGTTCAGTGTGTCGGGCCAGCAGTTCGAGGTCGCGGCGGACCACATCAAGGGCACCGGCTTCACCCAGTACGGTGCGGCCGATCCCAAGGGGAAGAACCCCAACCCGGTGGCTGTGGTCGGTCTCCACGAGGCGAAGATCAGGAACCTCTGCCAGGCGGTGACGATCCCCACGCCCTTCGGCAATGTGGGGCTCAAGCTGACCGCCGGTAACGGCGGGACCGACGTCGAGGCGACCACGCTTTTCATCGACGCGACCGACATGAACGTCAAGACCGCCGTGTTCAACAACATCGACATCGGTGTCTCTTCGGATCACATCACCAAGGGCCCCGGCAAGCACCCGGGTGACAATGTTGTGCCCGATTCGTTCACCCAGCAGGCCGATTCGGTGGAGTTCAGCAAGGTCAAGCAGACGGCGTGGGCGACCTCGGCGGGAACGTTCACTCTGCCCGACCTGAAGATGGGCGTCAGTTTGGGTGCC
This sequence comes from Streptomyces xingningensis, assembly GCF_054957865.1. NCBI lineage: Bacteria > Bacillati > Actinomycetota > Actinomycetes > Kitasatosporales > Streptomycetaceae > Streptomyces > Streptomyces xingningensis. The sequence continues at coordinate 30,237 of NZ_JBDJPF010000034.1, read as the reverse complement.
CAGAAGTGCGAAGTGAAGTGACGCAGTGAACGGACGGGTACGGAAGCGGAGTTGCTGCTTCCGTACCCGGCCATGCCGCTTCCCCGTAGGCCGGGGCGGCGGCATCGAGCCCATCGGCTCGGGTACCACCGATTCGCCAGTCCCGAGGAGCTGTACACCATGAGCGCCGACACGCGACCACGGCCGATCGACACCTTTGGCAGCGCACGCCGTTCGTTCCGGGACTGGCGGGGGCGGCGCCCGTTCTGGGGCGGGTTGTGGACCCTGCTCTCGGGCGTACCGATCATGTACATCCCCTACCAGACCATGAAGATCGGCGACTTGAGCATCCGGCTGTCCACCACGGCGGGCGCCGGTTCACTGATCATCGGGGTACTGCTGGTCGTGCTGGGGCTGACCATGTGGTTCCAGCGGCAGTCCAGGGTCTTCGCCGGTATCGCGGCCATTCTGCTGGCCGTGGTCTCGCTGGTGGTCTCGAACTTCGGCGGCTTCCTGCTCGGCTTCATCCCGGCACTCCTGGGCGGAGCGCTCGCCATCTCCTGGATGCCGGGCAAGCCGCTCGCCGCGGCGGCACCCGACGGCGGCGACGCGGACCCCCGGCCCCCGGGCGGGGGCGGCGATCCGGGCTCGGGCCCGGGCCTGGTGAACCTCGTGAAGGAGACGAACGGGAGCCATCGTGCCGACTGATGACGCACACGAGGACGACCGGCCGAGAACCGGCCCGCGCCATGCCGCGCCCAGAAAGCCACTGTTGACCCGGCTGCACCTGCCGGCCGGAAAGGCCGTCGCCCTGGTGGCGATGCCCAGCGCCGTGCTGATGGGCCTGGGTTTCACCCCCCAGCTGGCCCAGGCCAAGCCGACCGCGCCGCCGAACCCTTTCGGCGATGCGCTGTGTGCCACGGCCCCCGACAAGTCGCCCACGGCGACGCCGAGTTCCACCCCGAGTACCAGTGCGGACGCGAGCCCCAGCGCGAGCGAGAAGAAGCCTCCGAAGGCGAGCCCCTCCCCGGCCGGTGACGAGAGTGACGAGGGCAAGGGCGACAAGCCCGCTCCCGCCCCTTCGCCGACCAGGAGCCACCAGCGCGACGACGACGCCTCCAAGCCGGTTCCGGCGCCCTCGCACATCCCGGGCGCCACTCCCTCCGGCACCCCGACGGCCTCGCCCTCCGCCACCCCGTCGCCATCCACCTCGGCGACGAAGTCCCCTTCGCCGTCCGCGACTCCGTCCCCTTCGGGCGGGAAGACGGCCGAGCCGAGCGCCACCCCGCACCCGCCCACGCCCAAGCCCACCGGGAAGGAGAAGGCGGACCGGACCGGCAAGACCCAGGAGCCGACGGCCTCGCCTTCACAGAAGGCCGAACCCAGCGCCTCGCCCTCCGAGTCCGCTTCCCCCTCTGCCTCCCCTTCGGCTTCGGCGACCCCGTCCCCGAGCGCGTCCGCCTCCAAGACCCCGCCGCCGTGCCCCAAGCCCGACCCCAAGGGCGACCGGGGGCAGGCGGTCTTCGCGGACAACCCCTGGTTTCTGGAGTCCTCCAGGCTCACCCTGCACGGTGCGACCTTCGAGGGCGTAAAGAAGATCACGACCGGCGGCGGCAAGGAAAAGACCGTCCTGAAGTTCACCGCCTCCGGCCTGGACATCAAGAACATGCACGCGCTGGTCAACGACCGGGGCCACGTCCTCCACCAGACCGGCTTCGGCGCCACTTCCACCATCACCAACGGCAAAGTCACCATGTACACCGAGGAGATGAAGGGCAAGCTGCTCGGCATTCTCCCGGTGGACTGGACGCCGTCCAAGCCGCCCCCGATGATCCCGGGCCTGCCCATGCCCATCCCCGTCTGGATCGACGACGTCAAGGTCCGCCAGGCCGGGCAGACGGGCGGCACGCTCACCAACCCGAACCTTGTCCTCAGCATCACCAACGGCACCTACCCCTAGATCTCCGGGAGCCGCCGGAAACGACCGTGGCCGCCCACTCCGCAACGGGGTTGGCGGCCACGGCCGTTGGCTTGGGAGGGTGTCGACTGGCGTTGCCCTCTGCGAAACCTTCGCTTTACCCTCCCGGACACCATGTCACACCCTGGCCGCACATGGTGAAGATCACCGGGCGTAAATGCCCCTCGATGCCCCTTTGTCCTCGCTCCGTCCTTTGCGAATGGATGGACTCCCCATCGCTCCATCCATAGGCTTCCTTTGCTTTTTCTGGATGGTAAGGATGGTGAAGCGATTGAAGCGCCGAAGATCGTACAGGGGTGGGTTAGTTACAGCTGTCGGCTCTCTTGTGGTGGCACTGGCCGTCGAAATGGCGCAACCAGCGACAACGGCCGCGAGAGCCGACAGCAGACCTGAACCCAGGACGACAACCGCTCAACAACATGCCTCGGATGTAGCCAGGGCTTCGGGACAACGTGTCGAGGTGGTCGAGGAGCGTACCGAGGTCGAGGAGGTATTCGCCAATCCCGACGGTACGTTCACGGCCGAGCAAACCGCCCAGCCGCAACGAGTCCGGCAGGCGGACGGCTCCTGGCAGGCAGCGGATGCCACACTGGTCGAGCGCGCGGACGGAAGCATCGGTCCGCGTTCCTCCGTGGTGCGACTGGCTTTCTCCGGTGGGGGATCGGATCAGCCGCTGGTGAGAATCGCCAAGGGAGACAAGGCTTTTGCGCTCAACTGGCCGGGAAAACTCCCGAAGCCCAGACTCAACGGCCCGACGGCCGAGTACCCCGACGTTCTTCCCGACGTCGACCTGCGCGTCAACGCGTCCGTCACCGGCTATTCCTACGCGCTAGTGATCAAGAACGCCAGTGCTGCCAAGAACCCCGCTCTCAAGCGCATCGAGTTAAAGGCGGACACCAGCGGTCTTCACCTTGCGACGAACACCTCCGGCGGCCTCCGGGCACTGGACGATGCAGGGGCCGAGGTCTTCTCCGGACCGGCCGCACAAATGTGGGATTCCTCCGGTAAGGCCGAACCCGGAGCAGGCGGCGGGGATTCGGTTGATTCACCCTCACCCGGGGACAAGATCGCCCGGATCGCAACGTCTGTCGAAAACGGCGTTGTTGCCGTCACTCCCGATGAATCCCTGCTCAACGGCGCCGGCATCACATACCCGGTGTACATCGACCCGCCTACCGATGACATGACCCAGGTCGAGTGGCTCTACGTGAGCAGCAGCAGTCCGGACACCACCTATCTCAAGGACGAGCGGAGTGGCCGGGGCGTCGGGCGCTGCTCCTATGCAGACACCAGCGAGGGCTGGGCCGTGTGCAGTAGTTCTCCCTACACCGACCGGATGTACTTCAAGTTCAATACGAGCGGGTGGAAGAAGCGCAAGATACGGAAGGCGACCTTCTCGGCCCAGGAAACCTTCGCCTTCTCCTGCACACCGACTTGGGTGGATCTGGCACTGGTCGACGAAACGAAGATAGGCAAGAGCACCACCTGGAACAACAAGCCAGTTGACGGCGATCTGATGGTGGATCGCAAGGTGGCCTACGGGCGAGGTGACCGATGCCCGGCCGCCCGGGTCGAGTTCTATGACAACCCGGACGAGAAGAACGAGAATCTCACTCCCACCGTCAAGAAGTACGCGGCCTCCGGAAAACCCATCGCCTTCTCGCTGACGGCGAAGGACGAGAGCGATCCATACTCCTGGAAGCGCTTCCGGGGCAGCGATGCCAAGCTGTCCGTCACCTACAACACCCCGCCGGAGAAGCCCACCGACGGACGCACCAGCAACCCGGCCACGTCCTGCGAGCGAGGCGGCGACCGCCCCTGGATCCGCACCGATACGCCGACCATGGTGGTGAGAGGCACAGACGACGACCATCAGAACCTCAAGGCCACCTTCCGGGTGTGGAACGCGATCCCGGAGAAGCCCATGGTCTACGAGGGCGTGGACGGCTATCACGCGCAGGGCGACTTCAAGGAGACCATCCCGCACGGGAAGCTCAAGCACGGCCAGGCCTACAAGTGGCACGCGGGCACAACCGATGGGATCGACGACAGTACCGAATGGTCCGACTACTGCGAATTCGGCGTGGACACAGAGGCACCGAACACCGCCCCAGCCGTCTCCTCCGCCGATTTCCCCGTCGAACAGGAAGGCAAGGCGGCGGGCCAGGCAGGTTCCTTCACCTTCCGCGCCAATGGCGCGAAGGATTCCGTCTACGGCAATGACATCGCCTACTACGAGTGGGCGATAGGTGACGACGAGCCGGACCGCCGGGCAGTCCCGGCGCAGGTTGGCGGAGACGCCACCGTGAAGATCACGCCGACCACCTTCGGCCCCAATGTGCTGTATGCGCGGAGCGTGGATCGGGCGGGGAATCGCGGTCCGCTCACCCAGTACATCTTCAAGCCGGTGCGCCCTTGCCCGGATGACCTCACCGATGCCTGCTCGGCGGCCACCTATCACCTCGACTGGGTCGCATCGGGGACGAGTCCGGACAGCAGCGGCAAGGATCACGTGCTCAAGGTCTCGGGCGCCGACGTGGTGGCCGGACGCAAGACGGGGAGCGATCCATCGGACAAGGCCCTGCGGTTCAACGGGACCGGTGACTACGCATCCGCGACTTCGCCGGTCGACACCCGGCAGGCGTTCACGGTCAGTGCCTGGGTTCGTCCCACGACCCTCGACCGAAACCTGATGGTGCTGAGTCAGTCGGGTGAGCACTCCTATGGCTACGCCCTTTACTACTCGTCCACGTTCAAGCGTTGGGTGTTCGGCAGGCTTGGCGTCGACAAGACGCACACATCGACCGACGACTTGGCGCGGGCGATGTCCAGGACCGACCAAGCACCACGCTCGGGTGAATGGACCCACCTGACCGGCGCCTATGACCCGCTGGCCAAGAAGATCCGCCTGTATGTCAATGGCGTTCTCGCGGGCGAAGCCTCTTGCAACGGCAACTGGAACGCCGCCAAGGGCCTGGAAGTGGGGCGGGCACGCTGGGACGACCGCATGGACACCGACTTGTTCGCGGGCGATATCGATGACGTCCGCGTTCATGCCGGTCTATTGACCAACGACGACGTCGCCCATATTGCCGGTCGCTGATCACACCACGACTCACCCAATCCCTTGCCGTCGCGTGCCGGAGTAATCGTCTCCGGCGCGCGGTCCGGCCTGTCCGATCAACCATCCCTTGAAAGGAATCAGCCGTGAGAAACGGCCTGTTCCGCATACCCGGCAGAAATCAACTACGGAGACGGCGCATACGGCGACGACGCGTTTCCCTGTCCGCCGTAACGGCCGCCGCCCTGGCCGCAGCGCTCCTACAAGGCGCACCGGCGGCCCGGGCTGACGATCAGTCACGCGATGAGCGGCGACCCGAGACCCAGAGCACCCCGTCCATTCCGGTCGAGGACGTTGGTTTGAAGCCCGGGCCGGAGGACGAGACGGCCAAGGCCGCCAATGTCCCCCTGCCCAATGTCCAGTGGCCCGAACCAGCTGCTGCCGAGGCCGAGTTGCCTGGTTCGCGGTCGGCACGTACGACAATGTCCAAGTCCGGATCCAAGGCCGACGCGGCGAGAATGCGGGTCGGCTCGCTGCCGATACGCATCGGCGCATCTTCCTCCGCACAGCTGGATCGCTCCGCCAGAGCATTCGGAGCGGCAGTGGACAAGCCGGGCGCCACACCCGACAAGGTACGGGTCGAGGTCCTCGATCGGAAATACGCCCGCAAGGCCGGAGTCGACGGAATCCTGCTGAAGGTGACCCGGGCGGACGGTGGCAAGGCCGCGGCACCGGTAAACCTCGAAGTGGATTATTCCAGGTTCGCCCGAGCCTATGGCGGGGACTGGGCTTCGCGCCTGGTGCTGTCCACCGTGCCGGGCTGTGCCATCGACGGCCCGGCAAAGGAGTGCCAGGACCGCAAACCCCTCCGGACACGTAACAACATTCGTGGCAGCAAGCTGACCGCGGATGTTGCCGCTCAGCCCACGACACCCGGCAAGCGAAATGCTGTCGCTGCCGCCGACGGGCAATTACTGGCGGTGAGTGCCGGAGCGTCTGGAGCCGCCGGAAGCTATGGGGCCACTTCCCTTTCCCCATCGGGAAGTTGGCAGATGGCAGGGAACACCGGGAGCTTCTCCTGGCAGTATCCGCTGCGAGTGCCGCCCGCCGTCGCCGGTCCATCACCCAAGCTGGCGATCAGTTATAACTCCGGCTCCATAGACGGCCGGGTCGGATCGACCAACAATCAGCCCTCCTGGATCGGAGAGGGATTCGACCTCTCGGTGGGGTACATCGAGCGCTCCTATCAGTCGTGCAAGGAGGACGGGCACGACACGGAGGGCGAGGAGAAGTACGACCTGTGCTGGCACTCCGACAACGCCACCATGAACTTCGGTGGCCGAAACGGTGAGCTGGTCAAGAAGTCGGACGGGACCTGGCGGCTCAAGGCCGACGACGGCACCCGGATCGAGCGTAAAACCGGTGGCTCCAACGATGACAACAACGGTGAGTACTGGGTCGTCACCACCACCGATGGCACGCGCTATTTCTTCGGCAAGGGCAAGCGGGCCGCGGAGGACAAGGAGAACACCAAGTCCGCCTGGACCACTCCGGTCTACGGTGACGACAAGGACGAGCCCTGTCACGCCGACTCCTTCAAAGACTCCCGCTGCCAGCAGGCATGGCGCTGGAACCTCGACTACGTCGTGGATGTGCACGGCAATTCCATGACGTACTTCTGGGACACGGAAAAGAACCGGTACGGCGCCGACCGCGACGACACCTCCGTCTCCTACGACCGCGGCGGGTACCTCAAGCGCATCGAGTACGGCACGCGCGAGGGAGCGGAACGGTCCGGCAAGGCACCGTCCCAGGTGGTCTTCAACGTGGCCGAGCGGTGCACTGGTTCGGCCGCCGACTGTGAGCCCGGCGATCTGAAGGAGGAGACGGCCAAGCGCTGGCCGGACGTCCCCTATGACCAGATCTGCACCGACGACAAGCACTGCAAAGACCAGTGGGCACCCACCTTCTTCACCCGCAAGCGTCTGTCCTCCATCACCACCCAGGTCCTCAAGGGCAACGGCTACCAGGACGTGGACGAGTGGCAGCTCGACCACTACTACCCCGTACCAGGTGACGGCCTCACTGGCGGCCTCTGGCTGAAGTCCATCGCGCACAACGGCAAGGCGCAGGGCTCGACGCTGTCCCTGCCCAAGACCATCTTCTACGGCACCCAGCTCACCGGGCGCGTGGACAAGTCGTTCGACGACCGCCCGGCCATGGTCAAGTGGCGGATCAGGGCCATCCAGTCGGAGTCCGGCGGCACTGTCTCGGTGAACTACAAGGCGCCCGAGTGCACTCCATCCAACCTGCCCGACCCCACGGCCAACACCAAGCTCTGCTTCCCGTCCTTCTGGTCCAAGTCCGGCTCCATCGGTGAGAAGGAGGACTGGTTCCACAAATACGTCGTGGACAACGTGGTCGAGGACGGCCGACTGGCCAACGGCACCAACAAGGTGACGCGCTATGACTACCTCGGCGGCGCGGCCTGGCACTACGACGAGAGCGAGATCGTCAAGGCCGAGAACAAGACCTGGAGCCAGTGGCGCGGCTTCCAGAAGATCCGCACGATCACTGGTGACACCGGCACCAAACAACTCCGCACCGAAACCACCTATCTGCGGGGCATGGACGATGACCGCAAGGGCAAGGACGGCGGCAAGAAGGCCGTCTCGGTCAAGGCCGGTGACGGCACCGAGGTCAAGGACCTGGACCGGACCCAGGGCTTCGTCCTCGAACAGCGGCAGTTCAACGGCTCGTTCGACGACTCCGCCGAGGTGAGTGGCAAGGTCAGCACCCCCTGGGTCTCCGAACCGACCGCTGTCGAAGGCGAGGACAAGGCCACGCTTACCGGCATCGCCCGGACCGTCACCCGCACTGCGCTGGACAAGGGTGTGCGCCGTACCGGCATCGAGCACACCTATGACGCCTACGGCATGCTCGCGTCCTCCCACGACCTGGGCGACATGGGCGCCGACGGCAAGAACGACGGCGATGACGCCAAGGACGACACCTGCACGGTCTATGAGTACGCCCGGAACACCGACGGTAATCTGCTGACCCTGGTCAAGCGCACCGCGACGTTCTCCAAGGCGTGCGGTCGGGACACCGGCCCGTCCGACGCGATATCCGAAGTCCGTACCACCTACGACCACGGCTCTTACGGCTCGGCACCCAGCAAGGGCGATGTCACCCGGACCGAGGAGCTCAAGGGCTTCGACGGTGACACCCCGCAGTTCATCACCGTCACCGAGAGCGACTACGACGCGCACGGCCGGGTGACCGCCACGACCGACGCCGGTAAGCGCACCACCACCACCGAGTACGTCCCCATCACCGGCGGACCCGTCACCGGCATGACCGTGACCGATCCGCTCAAGCGCAGGATCACCTCCACAGTCGACCCGGCCTGGGGCCTGGTGACCAGTAGCACCGACGCCAACAAGCTGCGTACGGACATGGCGTACGACAGCCTCGGCCGACGGCTCAAGGTCTGGATGCCCGGGCGGAACAAGGGCTCGGATCTTCCCAGTTCCGAATACATCTACCTCATCCGCAACGACGGCCCGAACGCCGTCACCACCAGATCACTCATCCCCAACGGCGACATAAAGGTCAGCCACCAGCTCTACGACGGCCTGCTCCGCCAAGTACAGAGCCAGGCTCCGAGCCCCAACGGCGGCCGGATCATCTCCGACACGGTCTACGACGCGCGGGGTCTGTCGGTGAAGTCGGTGGGTCCGTACTTCAACTCCTCGTCGCCCGGCACCTCCGTGGTCGATCCCTCCGCCTCGGCGGACGGCGCCCCGACGGAGACCGAGAACGTCATGGACGCCGCGGGCCGGACGACCGACTCGATCCTCCGAGTCAAGGGCAAGGAGAAATGGCGCACCACCACCGCGTACCACGGTGACCACACCGACGTCACACCTCCGGCCGGGGAAACACCGCGCACCACATACACCAACGCCCAGGGCCTGTCCACCAGGCTCCTGGAGTACAAGGGCACCACGCCCACCGGTGAAGCGGACACCACCTCGTATACCTATGACCGCACCGGGCAGTTGACCTCCGTCGAGAGCCCGAGCGGTGACCGCTGGACCTATGAGTACGACGTACGCGGTCGGCAGACGGTGGCGGGCGACCCCGACAAGGGGCGCACTGAACTCCGGTACAACGACCTGGACGAGGTCGTCTCCTCCACCGACGCCCGAAACAAGACCCTCACTTACCGCTATGACGTGCTCGGCCGGCCGACTGGCGTGTACGAGGGCAGCGCTCAGCTGAGCGGCTGGACCTACGACACTGCTCCCAACGGCATTGGACGGCCCGCCACTTCCACCCGCTATGTCAAGGACTCGCGAGCGGCGGAGCCCCAGGCGTACACCACGGCCGTCGACGCCTACGACACCGCGGGCCGCCCGACCAAGAGCACGGTCAAGATCCCCAAGGTGGAGGGCAAGCTTGCCGGGGACTACTCCACCACCACCGCCTACAACCCCGATGGCTCCATCGACTCCGTCGCACTCCCGGCCGGAGGCGGCCTGCCCGCCGAGACGCTTCGTATCGGCTACGACCTGGTTGGCCTGCCCCTGTACACCATGGGGCTGAACGACTACGCCCGGGATACCAAGTACTCCAATTACGGCGAGCCGCTCCAGCTTCAACTGGGACTCTCCAGCGGCAGCAAGTACACCTGGCAGACCTACTTCTACGAAGAGGGCACCCGGCGCCTACAACGCTCCCGCCTGGACCGCGAGACCGTGAAGGATGCCGACTCCGACGTCTCCTACACCTACGACCCGGCGGGCAACACCACCAAGATCGCTGACACACCGGCCAACCGCTCGGCCGATGTGCAGTGCTTCCGCTACGACTACCTGCGCCGACTAACGGACTCCTGGGCGCAGAACGCGACGGACTGCGCCACGGACCCGTCCAAGGCGGCACTCGGCGGCCCGGCACCCTACCGCCAGTCCTTCGAGTACGACGTCGCGGGCAACCGGACCAAAGAGACCAACTACGCCACCAGCCCGGGCGGCACCCAAACCACCCGGGTCTACCACCCACGGGGCAAGGGCAACGCTCCCTCACACGCCATCGAATCCGTCGACGTCACGGAGACAACGGGTGGCAAAACCGTCCAGACCAAGGACACTTACGAATACGACGCGGCAGGCAACACCACCGCGCGCAAGCTGGGCACCGGCCCCAAACAGAATCTGCTCTGGGACGTCGAAGGCCGCCTGAGCCAACTCACCCCGGAAAACAGCCAGGCCACTTCCTTCGTCTACGACGCCGGCGGCAACCGGCTGCTGCGCAGAGACCCGGCGAACAACTCCGTGACCCTCTACCTGGGATCCATGGAACTCACCCTGAACACCAAGGAGTCCGATCCCGCCAAACAGACTGTCACCGGCACGCGTTACTACTCCCACGGCGGCCGGCAAGTGGCGGTCCGCACGCCCCAAGGAGTCAACTGGCTCGGCGGCGGCCAGAACGGCACTGACGAAATCGCCGTGGACGCCAAGACGCAGGCCATCACCCAACGCCGCACCCTGCCTTTCGGAGGTCCACGTGACCCCAAGCAGGTCGCCTGGCCAACCGACAAGGGCTTCCTCGGTGGCACCATCGACGCCTCAACGGGCCTGACCCACTTGGGCGCCCGCGAGTACGACCCGATCGCAGGCCGCTTCCTCTCCGGCGATCCGGTCGTCGATTTCTCCGACCCACAGCAGCTGAACGCCTACGCGTACGGCCGCAACAACCCGCTGGGGTTCCCCGATCCGAGCGGGATGCTCTGGGGAATGGACTTCGACTGGGACTGGGAGGATATCGGGCACGGCGCTCTCGACGGGCTCGGCATGGTGCCGGTCTACGGTGAGATTGCTGACGGAATCAACGGCATCTGGTACTGGGCCGAAGGCGACAACGTCGACGCGAGCCTTTCCTTCGCCGCGATGATTCCGATAGCCGGGTGGAGCGCCACGGCGGCCAAGGGAGCGAAGTACGTCGCAGAGGGCGTCGATGCGGCCAAGGCGGTGGCGAAGGCTGCCGCGAGGGCCGAGGAAGCCGCCCAGGAAGCGGCAAAGGCCGAAGCCAAGGTGGCGGAGGCGCAGGCCAAGGCAGCGAAGGCCGCGGAAGAATCGGCGGCGAGGGACGCCAAGAAGGAGGCCGCCGAAAAGGCTGCCAAGGCCGCGGAGGAGGCCACCCCACCCCCGGCCCCCAAGCCCAAGCCGGAACCCAAGCCGGAAGCTCCGGCCCAGCCGAAGTCCAAGCCCGTCCCGGCAGCGGGGAAGGGCGACCGGACGGCCAGCGGCAAGGCGTCATGCACCGACAACAGCTTTGTCCCCGGCACCGAAGTCGTCCTTGGGGACGGCACCGTCAAGCCGATCGAGGAACTCAAGGTCGGCGACCAGGTCCTGGCCACCGACCCGGAGAAGGGCGTCACAGAAGCCAGGCCGGTGACCGCCACGATCGAAGGCCGCGGCATTAAGCAACTCGTGAAGCTGACGGTCGACACGGACGGCGACAAGGGTTCGGCCACCGACACCATCACGGCGACCGGCAACCACCCCTTCTGGGTCCCCGAGTTGAAGAAGTGGGTGAACGCGGACCAGCTCAAGCCCGGGCAGTGGCTGAGGACTTCGTCCGGTACGTGGGTCCAGGTCGTCAGAGTTCAGACGTGGAGCCAGCGGGCGACTGTCCACAACCTGACCGTTGACGGTACGCACACGTACTATGTGCGGGCGGGGGTCACGCCGGTACTCGTTCACAATTGCGGTAATGCGGCGACTCATGATGTCGGGAGCGTTGTCGATAATCTCGATGACAATGTCTACTTCCATTACACGAGCGAGGGCGGGCACAGTGGGATCTTGGCCGATGATGGCAGTCTCAGAATTGGTGCCAACTCTGCCGGAAAGGTCCACGTGACCCAGGAAATTGGAAACCCGTCAGAGATTGAGCAGAACATCTTCATCGGCAACCCAATGTATGCCGGAAAGGCTGACTATATGTTCGCCTTCCGAATGCCTGAAGGTGTCGAGCTTGGCCCAGGATCTCAGCCAAATGAGCTGATTACGAGAGGCTCGTTGAAGATCCCGGCGGGGAATGTTCTCTTCCATGGAAGGAACCCCTTCTGATGTCAGAACTGATCGAGTTCGACGACTTCGCCCAGGTGGAAATATTGCTCCGTGCTGGCATGGAGCTCAAGTTTGAGCTCTCCGATGACACGGACGTGCTCAATGGGAGTCCGGTCTATGCATCAGCGTTGAATCATCTTCGCGAAGGTTTAATCTCGGGGTTGCGTTCGAGCTCAATGCCAGGGCGAGCGCAGAAACAGGCTGACTGGTATCGACTCTCGCAGCACCAGCAGCGCTGGGGGATCATCGCGCAAAGGGCTGTCTTGCATCCGCGTTGGCGAGAACTATCCGCGGTCGAGCTGCGTCAGTGGGTCGAAACGCTCGCAGCGCCACTCATGGTGGACGATGAAGGGCTGGAAGCTATCAAGACGGCAGTCGAAAAAATACTTGATCCTGACTGACAGGAGCTCTCGCTGGTAATCCAGTCGTGGCCCCGCCGGATTTTCCGGTGGGGCCTCTGGAATGTCTGACGGCAGTGTTGATCCCAAGAGCCAGATATTCTGGGTCGTTGATCTCTGTGTGAGTGAACTGGTGGGGGATGCACGGCAGTTGTCGCCGACGACGCAGGAGGCCCTTCGGATGTGCGCGGTGGCTGTGCTCATCGAGGTGTTCACCGGGTTCCGCCCGCGCCAGCTCCAGCGTCTGATGCGGACTGTCCACTGTGCGGGCGGCCGCGCCCTGGACCCCGTCTGCCGGGCCGTCCGTGGGCGTTGTCGCTGGAGGACCGGGTGCTGCTGGTGGCGATGTACTGCCGTACCAACCTCACCATGCGGCAGCTTGCTCTGCTGTTCGGGATCTCCCCGGCGGCCGTCGGCTGGATCGTCGGCTGGCGTGGACTTCTGCTGGCCCTGACTCCTGGCAAACGCAAGCCTGGATGGCGCCAAGTCCTCGTCATCGACGGCACGTTGGTGCCCACTCGAGACCGGACAGTATCGGCATCCTCGAAGAACTACCGCGACTCGGCGAACCTCCAGGTCCTGGTCAAGGCAGAGCCCCGGGTCGTGCTGGCAGTCGGCCGGCCACAGCCGGGTAACCGGAACGACTGCTCCGCCTTTGTCGAGTCCGGCACCAAGGACGCCTGCGGCGACGCGGTCGTCCTCGCCGATGGCGGCTACCAGGGCACCGGAGTCCTCATGCCCCATCGCCGCCAGGCCGGACAGAGCCAGCTGCCCGACTGGAAAGAGTAGTACAACACCTTCCACCGCCGGGTCCGGGCGAAGTCAAGCGCTGATCCATTTCGGTGCCGCGCCCTCGACCAAGCCGAACGGCGAGGGGTAAGCGGCACACTTCTCATGCCGTGCCGGCCGCCTTGGACGCCCGGCGTGCACGCAGCAGGCGTATCACGGCGTAAACCCGCATGCCCGTGAACAGGAGGACTGCGGCGCCGATCGCGGCAAGGAGCGGCTTCCCGTCCCGGGCGGCGGCGTAGAAGAGGAACCCGCTGAAGGGGAAACCGACAGCGATGAGCAGGGGCTCACGGACCCAGAACGGGAGGAGGCGGATAAGCAGACCGAGCATCCCGCTACCTCATCAGATCCAGACCAGTCGGCGCTACGGCGGATCCCACAATTCCGAACACACCGAGGTCAAAGACGCGCTCAAGCACGGCACGCTGCCACTGCGCGAAGAGGCTCTGTTGCCGCCTCACCGGACGAGTCGGAACCACACGGCCTTGCCCGGGCCGGGGGTGCGGTGGCAGATTCCCCACTCGGCGGAGCAGGCGCTGATGAGCAGTAGCCCGCGCCCGGCCGCGAGTTGGTCGTCGGGTTCGCGTCGGCGGGGCGGGCCGAGGATGGGTACGCCGGGTGCGTCGTCGTGTACGAGCACGCGCAGGGACCCGTCGATCGTCCACTCGGCGTGCAGGTTCACCGGGGCTGAACAGCCGCTGTCCAGGCAAGCATTGATGGCATTGGTCACGGCCTCGGAGGTGAGCAGGACAGCGGTCTCGGTCAGGTCCTGGCGGTTGGCGGCGGCGAGCGCGGTACGGATGGCGTCGCGGGCGGTGCGGACCCAGCAGGGCGCGGGCGGGAAGACGAGCGAGAAGTCGGGGTGGGGGAATGAGCGGGGGCCAGGGGCAGGGAGCGCGGAGGCAGTAGGGCACATGCGTGACTCCTTGGGCTCAGGGAGTGGGTGTGCGTCTTCCCGGCGGGTGCACTTCCGGCTTACGGCGCCGGGGAGGGCGGTGCGGTTCGTCTTCGACAGTAGGAGCATTGGTTTAGCTAGCTCAACCAGAACGCCGAAAATAGCTCCATCGAGTGGACCAACCCTGGGTGTTCCGGGCAGACTTCGGCTGATCCACGGAGGAGTTGATCGATGGGGCTACGGAACAACCCGAGCCAACGACAGCGGCGTCTGGGTGAAGAACTGCGCAAGCTGCGCGAGGCCAACGGCTTGTCAGCGACCGAGGCCGGGGCGCATGCTGGGTTGGGGCGGGCCCACATGAGTCACATTGAGAACGGCAGAACGGGCATCCCCGAAGAGAAGCTCCGCACTCTCGTGCGAGCCTATGGTTGCACTAGCCATCCCTATGTCGAGGCGCTCGTCGGTATGGGCAGGGCCACCGGTCGCGGTTGGTGGTCCGACTACCGGCGCAGCCACAGGGCTCAGGCGCTCGATCTTGCTGAGCTTGAGGCATCGGCTGTCGCCCAACGCCAGTTCCAATGGCTCTTCGTGCCGGGGCTGTTGCAGTGCTCCGACTACATGCATGCTCTCTTCGCGAGTGGTGAGTCCAGCGCGACGCCCGACCGGGTGGACGCATATGTGGAGTTCCGCCTCAAGCGGCAGCAGGTGCTGACTGATGGAAGATCTCGCTATCACGCTGTGATTCATGAGGGCGCACTGCACATGCAGTTCGTGCCCATTGATGTGATGCGACGTCAGATCGATCATCTTGTTGAGATGGCGCGACTGCCGAACGTGACTATTCAACTTCTGCCTTTCCGGGCTAACCTGCCCGCGGCAACCACGTTGGGAACGCCGTTCATCGTCTTCGAGGCGTCAGCTCCCGAGCTGCGCACGGTGTACGTGGAGCACCCCGTGTCATCGGCCTTCCTCACCGAAGAGAGTCATCTGGCCCAGTATTCGGCGGCCTTCGATCAGCTGGCCGCCGTTGCGTTGCCGCCGATCGTTATTGACTTCGAACGAGAGTCCTACACTGGGAGGGACTCGCTCAGCTTCATCCAGCACGTGCTGTACACCCTATGAGGGCAGATGTGGTGTCAGGTCTCACATGGCAGAAATCGAGCTTCAGTAGCAACGTGGGTGACCACGACTGTGTGGAAGCAGCGTTGGCGCAGGAGGCGGTGACCCGCCCGCCACACATTCAGCTCAGAGAGAGCGACCACCCCACAACCGTCCTCACCGCCACGCCCCCCGCGTGGCGCGCACTGCTGAACCGTGCTCGGGATGGCGCCCTCGACCGTCCGTACCGGAAACCACGTAGTTGACGTGCCCCGACAAACGGCCGTGGCCGCCACCCCACCAAGGGGCCGTCAGCTGATGGTGACTGATACCCGCCAGGGGGCGACGAAGTCCGTGCACAAGTGGTTCGGATCCGGGAAGCAGTGCCGCGCGGAGGTGATCTCACTCGTGCCGTTGCCGATCGCCGTGAAGACCGCCATCGCATCACCGGCCGAGCTTGTACCGCCCTGGCCCGGTTGGAGAGCCGACGGCGAGCTCGCCCGCGGCTGGCTCCAGACCCAGGTGGCGGCCTGTTCGCGGAGATGGGTCAGTCTGACCGTGATCACATCGCCCCGATGGGCGGTCAGCCTGCGGCCGTTGTCGGCGTTGGTGAGGCTGACGCTGCGCGGAGCGGCGGAGGTCGCGGCGGTCTGACGATCCGGGATCGGCACGGCACGGGCAGCTGCCGGTACGGCTACCGCGAGCAGAGCGGTCGCAGTGATGGCACCCAGGACAGCGGACATACGGTGAGCAGTCATGATCGACTCAACGGCCTGTCATGGAACTGGTCACGCCGGCCCACGGGTCACGTACGGGCGGGCCGCGCCCCGGTCGGCCAGCTCTCTGGCGAGCCGGCAGGTAGTGTTGTGCAACTCGCCCGCGGTGATCCGCACTCCGTCGGCGGTGGTCAGCGCCGGACGCCCGGGGTCCGCCGCGAGTACGTCCAGGATCGCTTCGGCGTAGCTGGTGAATTCCGGCCGGGTCTCGACGTGGAACCCCTCGAAGCCGTCAGTCGCCATGCTTCCCCTCCTTGTTGGTGGCAGCTTGACCTGTTCGCTCGGAGCTCATGATCTCAGGGTGCTGGCAATCCAGTGGGATGGCGACCCGGCAGCGCAAGCGGCCGTGGCCGCCACCCCGTCGCAGGGATGGCGGCCACGGCCGGTACACCAGGCGTCAGTTGGCCTTGCCCAGGTGGTGCACCCGCACCATGTTGGTGGTGCCGGGGATGCCGGGAGGCGAACCGGCGGTGATGATCATGGTGTCGCCCTCGTTGTAGCGCTTGAGCTTGAGCAGCTCGGCGTCGACGATGTCGACCATTGCGTCCGTGTTGTCCACGTGCGGCACGACGAAGGTCTCCACGCCCCAGCTCAGCGCGAGCTGGTTGCGGGTGGCCGGGTCGGTGGTGAACGCCAGGATCGGCTGGCAGGTCCGGTAGCGGGACAGCCGGCGGGCGGTGTCGCCGGACTTGGTGAAGGCGACCAGCGCCTTGCCGTCCAGGAAGTCCGCGATCTCACAGGCGGCGCGGGCCACCGAACCACCCTGGGTGCGCGGCTTCTTGCCCGGCACCAGGGGCTGCAGGCCGCGGCCGAGCAGCTCCTGCTCGGCCGCCTCGACGATGCGGGACATCGTCTTCACGGTTTCGATCGGGTAGGCGCCCACGCTGGACTCGGCGGACAGCATGACCGCGTCGGCACCGTCCAGGATGGCGTTGGCGACATCGGAGGCTTCCGCACGCGTCGGGCGGGAGTTGGTGATCATCGACTCCATCATCTGGGTCGCCACGATCACCGGCTTGGCGTTGCGGCGGCACATCTCGATGAGCCGCTTCTGCACCAGCGGGACCCGCTCCAGCGGGTACTCCACCGCCAGGTCGCCGCGCGCCACCATCACACCGTCGAAAGCCATCACGACTTCCTGCATGTTCTCGACGGCCTGCGGCTTCTCGACCTTGGCGATGACCGGCACCCGGCGGCCGACCTGGTCCATGACCCGGTGCACGTCCTGGACGTCCTTGGCATCGCGGACGAAGGACAGCGCGACCAGGTCGCAGCCCATTGCGAGCGCGAACTTCAGGTCCTCGATGTCCTTCTCGGACAGCGCCGGGACATTGACGGCCGCGCCGGGCAGGTTGATGCCCTTGTGGTCGGAGATGACACCGCCCTCGATGACGATGGTCCGCACCCGCGGGCCCTCGACCTCGGTCACCCGCAGCTCGACATTGCCGTCGTTGATCAGGACCTGGTCGCCCTTGGCGACATCGCCGGGCAGGCCCTTGTAGGTGGTGCCGCAGATCGTCCTGTCGCCGGGGACGTCCTCGGTGGTGATGGTGAACTCATCGCCGCGCACCAGCTCCACGGGGCCGTCCGCGAAGGTCTCCAGCCGGATCTTCGGGCCCTGGAGGTCGGCCAGCACGCCGACCGCCCGGCCGGTCGCCTCGGCGGCCTTGCGCAGGCGGCTGTAGCGGTCCTGGTGCTCCGCGTGAGTCCCGTGGCTCATGTTGAAGCGGGCCACGTTCATGCCGGCCTCGATCAGCGTCTTCAGCTGGTCGAAGGAGTCAACGGCGGGGCCCAGGGTGCAGACGATTTTGGAACGGCGCATGGGGCGATCCTATCGGTTTGTTTCAGAGGGGAATATTCGAGCTGTGGGAAAGACCAAGGGGCGCTCCGGTGATCAGGAGGTGACCAGGGCGTACGCCTGGGTGGCGATCTCCAGCTCCTCATCGGTGGGCACCACGGCGACCGCGACCCGGGCGTGGTCCGGGGAGATCAGCCGCGCGGCGTCCTGGCGCCGGTCGTTGCGGTCGGGGTCCACGACCAGGCCCAGCTCGTCCAGACCGGCGATCGCGGCCTCCCGCACCGGCGCCGAGTTCTCCCCGACGCCCGCCGTGAAGGCCACCGCGTCGACCCTGCCGAGCACCGCGTAGTACGCGCCGATGTACTTCTTCAGCCGGTGCACATAGATGTCAAAGGCGAGCTTCGCCTGCTCGTCGCCCTCGTCGATGCGCCGGCGGATCTCGCGCATGTCGTTGTCTCCGCACAGTCCGATCAGACCGCTCTTCTTGTTCAGGAGCGAGTCGATCTCATCCATCGACATCCGTGCGTTGCGGGCCAGGTGGAAGATCACCGCCGGGTCGATGTCACCGGAGCGGGTGCCCATGACCAGGCCCTCCAGTGGGGTCAGGCCCATGGAGGTGTCCACACAGCGGCCGCCCCGGACGGCGGAGGCGGAGGCTCCGTTGCCCAGGTGCAGCACGATCACATTGACCTCGGACGGGTCCTTGCCCAGCAGCTCCGCCGTCTTCCGCGAGACATAGGCGTGCGAGGTGCCATGGAAGCCGTAGCGGCGCACCCGGTGCGCGTCCGCGGTCCCGGTGTCCAGCGCATAGCGCGCGGCGTGCTCCGGCATCGTGGTGTGGAAGGCGGTGTCGAAGACCGCGACCTGCGGCAGGTCGGGGCGCAGCGCCCGGGCGGTGCGGATGCCGGTGAGGTTGGCGGGGTTGTGCAGCGGGGCGACCGGGATCAGCCGTTCGATCTCGGCGAGCACCTCGTCGGTGATCAGGGCCGGCTCGGTGAACTCACTGCCGCCGTGCACCACCCGGTGGCCGATGGCGGCCAGCTCGGGGGAGTCCAGGCCGAGGCCGTCGGCGGCCAGCTCGGCGGAGACGGCCTCCAGGGCCGCGGCGTGGTCGCGGATCGGCGCCTCGGTCTCGCGCTTGCCGCCGCCGGTCGCGAGGGGGGTGTGGACCAGCCGCGAGTTCGCCTCGCCGATGCGCTCCACCAGGCCGACGGCCAGCCGGGCGCCGTCCGCCATGTCGAGCAGCTGGTACTTGACCGAGGAGGAGCCGGAGTTGAGAACGAGGACTCGGGTGCCGTTGGCAGTCATAAAGGGCTTTCCGTGTGGGGGCGGTGGAGAAGACGGACGGGCCCACGGTGCCGTGCCGTGGGCCCTTGGGGGTCTCAGGGTTCGACGCGCTCGCTGCGCTGCTCGCCCTGTGCCTGGATGGCAGTGATGGCGACGGTGGTGACGATGTCCTGCACCAGCGCGCCGCGCGACAGGTCGTTGACGGGCTTGCGCAGGCCCTGCAGCACGGGGCCGACGGCGACCGCGCCGGCCGAGCGCTGGACGGCCTTGTAGGTGTTGTTGCCGGTGTTGAGGTCGGGGAAGATCAGGACGGTGGCCTTGCCCGCGACCTCGGAGCCGGGGAGCTTGGTGGCCGCGACGGCCGGGTCCACCGCGGCGTCGTACTGGATCGGGCCCTCGACCAGCAGGTCGGGGCGGCGCTCGCGGACGATCTCGGTGGCCCTGCGGACCTTGTCGACGTCCGCGCCGGAGCCGGAGGTGCCGGTCGAGTACGACAGCATCGCGATCCGCGGCTCCACCCCGAACTGGACGGCGGTGGCGGCGGACTGGATGGCGATGTCCGCGAGTTGCTCGGCGCCCGGGTCGGGGTTGACCGCGCAGTCGCCGTACACCAGCACCCGGTCGGCCAGGCACATGAAGAAGACCGAGGAGACGATCTGGGCGCCCGGCGCGGTCTTGATGATCTCGAAGGCGGGCCGGATGGTGGCGGCGGTGGAGTGCACGGCGCCGGAGACCATGCCGTCGGCGAGGCCCTCCTGGACCATCAGGGTGCCGAAGTAGGAGACGTCGGCGACCACATCGTGCGCCAGCTCCACCGTCATGCCCTTGTGGGCCCGCACCTTGGCGTAGATCTCGGCGAAGCGCTCGCGCAGCGCGGAGGTCTGCGGGTCGATGAGCTGGGCCTCGCCCAGGTCGATGCCGAGTTCCCCGGCCCGCTTGCGGATGGCCGCCTCCTCGCCCAGCAGGGTGAGGTCGCAGACGTCCCGGCGCAGCAGCACATCGGCGGCGCGCAGCACGCGCTCCTCGGTGCCCTCGGGCAGGACCACCCGGCGGCGGGCGGAGCGGGAGCGCTCGATCAGCTCGTGCTCGAACATCATCGGGGTGACCCGGCTGGAGCGGGCGACGGAGATACGGTTCGTCAACTCCGAGGTGTTGACATGCCGTTCGAAGAGGCCGAGGGCGGTCTCGGCCTTGCGCGGAGAGAAGGCGTCCAGCTTGCCCTCGATGGCGAACAGCTCGGCGGCGGTGGGGAAGGAGCCCTCGTGCACCGCGGCCAACGGGGTGCCGGGGGCGAGACGGTTCGCGAGTGCCAGGATGTCCGGGCCGGGCTTCTGGTTGAGGGTGAGCAGCACTCCGGCGATGGGCGGGGCGCCCGCGCTGTGCGCGGCGAGCGCGCCGAGGATCAGGTCCACCCGGTCGCCGGGGGTGACCACCAGGCAGCCGTCGGTCAGTGCGGGCAGGAAGGCGGGCAGCATGGCGCCGCCGAAGACGAAGTTCTTGGCGTCCCGGGCGAGCCCGGCGTCGTCGCCGAGCAGCACCTCGGCGCCCAGCTTGCGGACGATCTGGGCGACGGTGGGCGCGGAGAGCGAGGCGTCCTCGGGGAATGCGTAGCAGGGGACGGGCAGGCTCGCCGAGAGCCGCTCGGCGATGGCCTCGCGGTCGGCCGGGGCGACCCGGTTGACGACCAGGGCGACCACATCGCAGCCCAGCGCCTGGTAGGCGCGGTAGGCGTTGCGTGCCTCGGCCCGTACCGACTCGGCGGTCTGCCGCTGGCCGCCGACCACGGTGATCACGGAGGCGCCGAACTCGTTGGCCAGGCGGGCGTTGAGGGCCAGTTCGTCGGGGAGATTGGAGCCGACGTAGTCGGTGCCGAGCACCAGGACGTACTCGTACTCGCGGGCCACCGCGAGGTGGCGCTCCACGAGGTGGGCGACCAGCTCGTCGGTGCCCTTCTCGGCCTGCAGGGCGGACGCCTCGGCATAGCTGAGGCCGTATACGCTTTCGGGGGATTGCTCGAGCCGGTAGCGGGACCGCAGCAGATCGAACAGGCGGTCCGGTCCATCGCCATGGACGAGCGGGCGGAAGACCCCGACCCGGTCGACATGGCGGGTCAGGAGCTCCATGACCCCCAGCTCGATGACCTGGCGTCCGTCGCCCCGGTCGGTCCCGGTCACGTACACGCTGCGCGTCACGCGTGCTCTCCTTGCTCCATGGCCGTGCTTGTCCATCGTGTGAAATTACCCGTTAGGGTGGCATTGACCTCTTGACAATACCTGCGTCCCTGGATAAGGCGCGCGTCAGGCGGGTGGCCGTGAAGGCGGTCGTGGGATGCGGCAGCACCGGCGGGCCCATGGAACAATCGGGTCCGGCTCACAGGTACCAGTAGCGAGCAGGAGACACAGCACCATGCGCATCGGAGTTCTCACCGCGGGCGGCGACTGCCCAGGCCTGAACGCTGTCATCCGCTCGGTGGTGCACCGCGCGCTCGTCGAGCACGGTGACGAGGTCATCGGCTTTGAAGACGGCTTCAAGGGCCTGCTGGACGGACGCTTCCGCAAGCTCGACCTGGACGCGGTCAGCGGCATCCTCGCCCGGGGCGGCACCATCCTCGGCTCCGCCCGCCTGGAGCGGGCCCGGCTGCGCGAGGCCTGCGAGAGCGCCAAGGACTTCTCCCGCGAGTACGGCATCGACGCCCTCATCCCCATCGGCGGCGAAGGCACCCTGACCGCCGCCCGGATGCTCTCGGACGCGGGCATGCCGGTGGTGGGCGTGCCCAAGACCATCGACAACGACATCTCCTCCACCGACCGGACCTTTGGCTTCGACACGGCCGTCGGCGTCGCCACCGAGGCCATCGACCGGCTGAAGACCACCGCCGAGTCGCACCAGCGGGTGATGGTCGTCGAGGTCATGGGCCGGCACGCCGGCTGGATCGCCCTGGAATCCGGCATGGCCGGCGGAGCCCATGGCATCTGCCTGCCGGAGCGGCCGTTCGACCCCGCCGACCTGGTGAAGATGGTCGAGGAACGCTTCGCCCGCGGCAAGAAGTTCGCCGTCATCTGCGTGGCCGAGGGCGCCCACCCGGCCGACGGCACCATGGACTACGCCAAGGGCGCCATAGACCAGTTCGGCCATGAGCGCTTCGCCGGCATCGGCACCAAGCTCGCCGGTGAGCTGGAACGCCGCCTCGGCAAGGAGGCCCGGCCGGTCATCCTCGGCCACGTCCAGCGCGGCGGCACCCCCACCGCATACGACCGCGTGCTGGCCACCCGCTTCGGCTGGCACGCCGTCGAGGCCGCCCACCGCGGCGACTTCGGCAGGATGACCGCGCTGCGCGGCACCGAGATCACCATGGTGCCGCTGGCCGACGCGATCACCGAGCTCAAGCGGGTGCCGGAGGACCGGATGAACGAGGCGGAGTCGGTGTTCTAGCCGACCCGGAAGACGCCGGACGGGCCGCAACTGCGGCCCGTCCGGCGTCTTTTGCGGCCCGGGGACACCCTGGAGTCGATCGGGCCGTCATTGCGCCCCGATCGACTCGAGGGTGTTGAGCTTCGCCGCCCGGCGGGCCGGCCAGACCGCCGCCAGCACCCCCACCGCGAGGGCGAGCAGCAGAAACAGCCCGATCCGGCCCCAGGGCACCACCATCCGGTACTCGGGGAACGAGGACCGCAGCAGATGCCCGCCGGACCAGGCGAGGAAGACACCCACCCCCACGCCCAGCACCGCGCCGAACAACGCGATCATCACCGACTCGATCCGCACCATCTGCTTCACCCCGGTACGGGCCAGGCCGATCGCGCGCAGCATCCCGATCTCCCGGGTACGCTCGAAGACCGACATGGCAAGGGTGTTGACCACGCCGACGACCGCGATGACCACGGCCATGCCGAGCAGCCCGTACATCAGATACAGGACGTCCTCGAGGCTCCCCGCCTCGGACCGGCGCAGGTCGTCCTGGCTCTGCACCTTGATGAGCGGGTTGCCGCCCAGCGTCTCCCTGATCTTGCCGGGCAGGCTGTCCGCCTTGCCGGGTGCGGCCTTGATCAGCACCTCGTCGTCGCGCACCTTGTCCAGGTGCGGGTCGGCCAGGGCGGTGGTGCCGACGACATCGCTCAGCACGTCATTGTCCGCGTAGACCGCGGAGACCTTGGGGGCGGACCGTTTGCCGGTGTAGAACTCCATGGGCAGCCGTGAACCGGGCTTCAGGGCATGCCGCTTGGCGAAGCCCTCGGACACCGCGACGCTGCCGTCGCGGATGCCGGCGGCGGACCCGCTGATGAAGCGCACCTCGGTGACCTTGCCGAGTTCGGCCGGGCGCGTGCCGGTCAGCAGCGAGGGACGGCCGTCGGTCTGGAAGCCCACCAGGCGCAGCGGCACGGCCGCCCGGACGCCCGGCTGCCCGGCGAGCCGCTTGCCGACCTCGGGGGAGAGTCCCTGGTGACCGGCCGAGCTGACCTTGTAGTCGGCGGTCAGGTCCTGGGCGCCCATCCGGTCCACGCCCTGGTTCGCGGAGACCACCGCCACGGTCAGACCGGTGATCAGGGCGAGGCCGATCATCAGGGCGGAGGCGGTCGCGGCCGTACGGCGCGGATTGCGCAGCGCATTGCGCTGGGCGAGCTTGCCGCTGACGCCCGAGACGCGGACCGCCGCCTTGCCGAAGAGCCTGACGACCGGGTGCGAGAGCAGCGGAGCGAGGACGATCACGCCCGCGAGCGTCAGCGCCGAACCCGCCATGGCGGCGTTGAGACCCCCGCTGTCGCGCAGCGTCGTCACATAGAGCATGATCGCCACGCCCAGTGCGGTCAGCGCGCCGCCGAGGGAGTTGCGCACCACCAGGCTGCGGGCGGTCGGCGCCTGGTCCACGGCGGCCAGCGCCTCCACCGGCGCGATCTTCGCGGCTTTGCGGGACGGCAGCCAGGCGGCCGACACGGTCACCAGGACACCGACCGCCAGGGCGGTCAGCGCAGTGCTCGGCTCCACCACCAGCGGACCGTCCGGCAGCTGGGCGCCGTTGGAGGCCAGCAGCGCGCGCATGCCCAGGGCGACGCCGAGGCCCAGACCGAAGCCCGCGATGGAGGCGGCCAGGCCCAGCAGCCCGGCCTCGATCAGCACCGAGCGGACCACCTGACGGCGGGAGGCACCCACCGCACGCAGCAGCGCGATCTCACGGCTGCGCTGGGCGATGAGCATGGTGAAGGTGTTGGCGATGATGAACACGCCGACGAAGAGCGCGATCCCGGCGAAGGCCAGGAAGGTGTTCCGGATCGTCCGGGTCTCCTGGTCGATCATCTTGGCCTGCTCGGCGGCCAGTTGCTCGCCGCTTTGGGCCTCGAAGTTCCGCGGCAGCGCCGCACGCACCTCGGCGGCCAGCTTCCGCTGCTCGGTGCCGGGCCTGGCGGAGACCACGAGCTCGCTGAACTCGCCCCGCTTGCCGAAGAGTTGCTGAGCGGTCGCGGTGTCGAACAGCGCCAGGCTGCCGCCCGCGCTCACCCGGGGGTCGTCGGTCCCGGCGATGCCGACCAGCTTCTTGGTGATGACCGGCCCGTCGACCGCCAGCCGGACGGTGCCGCCGAGCTTGGCACCCGTCTTCCCGGCCGTTCCGGCGTCCAGGGCGATCTCGTCGCCGGAGGCCGGGCCCCGGCCCCCGACGATCGGGTAGCGGCTGTCCCTGCCGTCCTTGCCGGGTACGTAGTTGGCCCCGGAGCTGCCCCATTCGTTGCCGGCCGGGTTGTTCTGCCGGTCCGCGACCGTGACGGTACCGGTGACGGACGGCCGTACGGAGGCGACGCCGGGCAGGGCGCGGACGGTGCCGACCACCCGGGAGTCCAGCGCGCCCCGGTCCTTGGGGTCGGTGCCGGGGCGCTCCGGGGTCACCGACACCGCGACGTCGTCGAGGCTCTTGGCCAGCCTGTCCCGGTAGGCCTGCCCCACGGAGTCGCTGAAGACCAGCGTGCCGGAGACAAAGGCGGTGCCGAGGAGGACCGCGAGGGCGGTCATCAACAGCCTGGATTTATGCGCGAGGAGATTGCGCAGGGCAGTACGAATCACAGCTTGTCCTGGGTGAGGTCTACGAGTCGGCCGGTCGCCGCTGTCGGATGGGGTCCGGAGGCGCGGTCAGCCGGCGCGGCCCTTGGCCTCGAAGACGGAGATCCGGGGGTTCCCCCCGGGAAATTTGCGCATCCGGTCGAGTACCGCATCGGCGGACGGCTCGTGCAGCTCGTCGACGATCCGGCCGTCGGCCAGGAAGACCACCCGGTCCGCGTAGGCGGCGGCCACGGGGTCGTGGGTGACCATGACGACCGTCTGATCCAGCGCCCGTACCGACTCCCGCAGAAAGCCCAGCAGTTCGGTGCCGGAGCGGGAATCGAGGTTCCCGGTGGGCTCGTCCGCGAAGATGATCTCGGGCTTGGCGGTGAGCGCACGGGCCACGGCCACCCGCTGCTGCTGACCGCCGGAGAGCCGGCCGGGCCGGTGCGCCAGCCGTTCGCCCAGCCCCAGCGTGGTCACGATCTGCCCGAGCCACTCGGGGTCCGGCCGGCGGCCCGCGATGTCCATCGGCAGCGTGATGTTCTCCAACGCCGACAGGGTCGGCAGCAGATTGAACGCCTGGAAGATGAAGCCCACCTTGTCCCGGCGGAGCCTGGTCAGCTGCCGGTCGCCGAGCGAGGACAGCTCGGTGTCACCGATCCGGGTGGATCCGGCGGACACGGTGTCCAGTCCGGCCATGCAGTGCATCAGCGTCGACTTGCCGGAGCCGGACGGCCCCATGATCGCCGCGAACTCCGCGCGGCGGAACTCCACGGAGACCGAGTCCAGGGCGGTCACCCGGGTCTCGCCATGGCCGTAGACCTTGCTCAGGCCGGCCGCCCGGGCGACGACCGCACCGGTGCGGGGGGTGGTCGGGGGAGCCACAGGGGACACGGGATCTCCTTGGAAGGTGGGGGGAATCAGCACTTCCAATTCTCGAACGTGCAGGTCAGCGAGGCGTCAGCCAAAGGACCGGAATATGGTGTCGCACTTTTGGGCACCGGTTGCCCCGGTCCGTAGTCCTCCAGACGGACGGCGTCATACCCCGGTCGCACCCGCGCCGTACGGGCCTATCCCTTGACCGCCCCGCCGAGCGTGAAGCCGCCGCCCAGCCGGCGGGCGATGAGTGCGTACAGCAGCACCACGGGCGTGGAGTAGAGCACCGAGAAGGCGGCGAGCTGACCATAGGCGACCTGACCGTAGTTCCCGAAGAAGGTGAACACGGTTACGGACGCCGGAAGTTGATCGGGCGAGAGCAACAGCAGGAACGGGACGAAGAAGTTCCCCCACATCAGCACAAAGCAGTAGATCGCCACCACCGCCACCCCCGGTCCCATCAGCGGCAGGACGACCCGGATCAGGGTCTGCAGCCAGCCCGCGCCGTCCGTCCAGGCCGCTTCCTCGAGGGTCCTGGGCACGCCGTCCATGAAGTTCTTCATCAGCCAGATGGCGAACGGAAGTTGGGCGGCCGCCATGAACAACGCCGTGCCGTACACCGTGTCGACGAGGTTGATCCGTACGAACAGGCCGTACACCGGAACCATGATCGCCGTGATGGGCAGACAGGTGGAGAACAGGACCGTCAGCAGGTACGGCCGGTTGAAGCGCGAGCGGAAGCGGGACAGCGGGTAGGCGGCCAGGGCGGCGCAGGCCACCGTGAGGGCGGTCGCACCGCCGCACAGCAGCAGGCTGTTGAGCATCGGGGTGAAGGTGATCTCGTCGGTCAGCACGGCGGAGAAGTTCTCCGTGGTGGGCGACTTCGGGACCCGTACGCTCAGGCCCGCGCCGGAGTCGACGGACGCCAGCAGCAGCCACGCCAGGGGCACGGCGAAGGCGGCGGCGGTGATGAGCAGAGCGGCATCGGCGGCCAGGCGGTGGCGGGTGCGCATGCGCGCCTCCGTGCGTGAGGGGACCCGGGGGATTACTCCCCTGCCGGGCGGACCTCTACGCTCCGGGCCATGCACCCAGCGCGAGATCGACCGCCCGCCCCAGCTCCTCGGCGGTGGCACCGCCCGCCGCCTGCACCGCGATGCCGTACGAGACCATGCTGATATAGCGCGCCAGATCGGCGGCATCCGTCCCAGGCGCCAACTCGCCACCTTCCAGGGCCCGTTGGAACCGCTCCCGCAAAGCCTCCTCGGTGGCCCGGCGGCGCGCGACCACCTCCTCGCGGACGGGTCCGGCCTGGGCGCTGGTGGCCAGGGCGCCCTGGATCAGCAGGCACCCTGGGCCCTCCTCGCGGGTGGTGACGCCGATGACCCCCCGCAGCAGATGTTCGGCCGTGGCGCGCGCCGTCGGCTTCTCCAGGGCCTCGCCCACATGACGGGCCGGACCCTCGTGATAGCGGTCCAGGCACTTGCGGAACAGCGCCTCCTTGTTGCCGTAAGCGGCATACAGGCTGGGGCGGTTGATGCCCATCGCCGCCGTCAGATCGGACAGCGCCGTCCCCTCGTACCCCTGCCGCCAGAACACACTCAGGGCGCGGTCCAGCCGCTCGTCGATGTCGAACTCACGCGGACGTCCGGTCACCATGGCTTGCTCCTTCCTCCCTCCCGTCCTTGTCCCCGTCAACTTCTGTACCGACCGATATGATAGCTTCCAACTTACCTACCAATCGGTACAGAATTCGACGGGGGCAAGGACTCATATGAGCAAGGCACTGGCGGGCAAGGTCGCCCTGGTCACCGGCGGCTCGCGCGGCATCGGCGCGGCCACCGCGCGCGCTCTGGCACAGGCGGGGGCACAGGTGGCGATCAGCTATGCCGCTTCCGCGGAGAAGGCGCGGGCGGTGGTCCGGGAGCTCGAGGCCATCGGCGTCCGGGCCGCCGCCTACCGGGCGGACCAGGCCCAGGCCACCGAGGTCGCCGGACTGGTGGCCACCGTGGCCAAGGACTTCGGGGGCCTGGACATCCTGGTCAACAACGCGGGCGTGGCCGCACGCGGTACGGTCGACGACCCGGCCGCAGACATCGCCGCCTTCGATCACCAGTACGCCGTCAATGTCGGCGGGGTGACCGCGGCGATACGGGCCGCCTCCACCGTGCTCGGCGAGGGCGGACGCATCATCACGGTGGGCTCCAATCTGGCCGCCCGCACGGGGCGTCCCGGCATGGCCGACTATGCGGCGACCAAGGCCGCGATCGTCGCCTACAGCAAGGGCGCCGCACAGGACCTCGCCCACCGCGGCGTCACCGTCAATGTCGTCCAGTCCGGTCCCACCGCCACCGATATGAACCCGGAAGACGGCCCAAACTCGGACGCCCAGCGATCCACCAATGCGATGGGACGCTACGGCCGGCCCGAGGAGATCGCGGCCGGAATCGTCTTCCTCGCCAGTCCCGCTGCCTCCTTCATCACCGGCACCGCCCTCAACATCGACGGCGGTTCCCTCGCCTGACCAGGGACTCCCGGGCTGTGTCCGTCAGGTCGCCGGGGGAGCGGGCGAGTAGATGCGCCCGGCGAACGCGGCGACCTGGTCGTCGGGCAGGTGCCGGGCCACATCGGCTTCGCTGATCATGCCGACCAGCCGCTTGTTCTCGATCACCGGCATACGGCGGATGCGACGGCTCCCCATCTCGTACAGCACTTCGTCCACGGGTGCGCTCGCCTCGACCCAGCGCGGCGTGCCATGGACCAGATCGGCGGCGGTGCACCGGGACGGGTCATGGCCCTCCGCCACGCAGTTGATCACGATGTCGCGGTCCGTGATGATCCCGCACAGGCGCTCGTCCTCGTCACTGACCGGCAGAGCCCCCACATTGAGGTCGCGCATCCGCCGGGCGGCGTGTTCCAGCGTCTCGGTCTTGGGTATCCAGTGCGCGCCCTTGTGCATGATGTCTTTCGCGGTGAGCATGATGTGCCTCCTGAGCGCGTAGCGCGTCAGCCTGCTCAGCTCCGTCAATTCCATGGTCGCGCCGCCACCGCGGTAGTGCACGCCGGGGCGCCCGGACTTCCACGACCGAGTGGTTGTCAGTGGCCGGTGCCAGACTGAATCCGTCGAATCGGCACCTCTATCGGCACCTCTATCGGCGGCACCTCTACAGGGGCCAAAAGACCAAAAGGGGCACACCACCATGCTCACCACTGACTTTGTGACCGGGGCACCCAGTTGGCTCGACCTCGGCAGCCCTGACACGGGGGCGGCCGCCGAGTTCTATGGGTCCGTGTTCGGCTGGGAGTTCCAGTCGGCCGGGCCCGAGGCGGGCGGCTATGGCTTCTTCCAGCAGGACGGCAAGACGGTGGCGGCCGTGGGGCCGCTCACCGAAGAGGGAGCCTCCTCCGCGTGGACGGTCTACTTCCGTACCCCCGACGCCGACGCCACGGCCAAGGCCGTGGAGCAGGGCGGCGGCAGGGTGCGGGTCGCCCCGTTCGACGTCATGGACGCCGGGCGGATGAGCTGTCTCACCGACCCCGGCGGTGCGGACTTCGCCGTCTGGCAGCCCGCCGCTTTCCAGGGCCTGGAGCAGGCCTCCGAGGACAACGCCCTCTGCTGGGTCGAGCTCCATGTCACCGATGCCACGGCCGCCTTCGCCTTCTACCGCTCCCTGTTCGGCTGGCGCTCGGAGGACATGCAGGTCCCCGACATGACCTACCAGATCCTGTCCACTGCCGAGGGCGAGCAGCAACCGGCGTCCTTCGGCGGCGTGGCACCGCTCCAGGAGGGCGACGAGCCGCGCTGGGTCCCCTACTTCAGCGTGGCGGACGTGGATGGCGCCGCCTCGAAGGCCACCGAGCACGGCGGCTCGGTCCTGCTGCCGGCCTCGGACATCCCGGATGTCGGCCGCATCGCCTGGCTCGCGGATCCCTTCGGGGCACCGTTCGCCGTCATCAAGCCGATGCCTCCGGCATAGGGATTGGGGGGATTGGGGGGAGGGGAGGGGCTGTGGCCGGCCCTGACGGTGGGGTGGTGGTGGCGGTGTGTTGTCATCTGCGGGTCAGGGCTGGGTGTGGAGTGTTTCTGCACCGCTTCGCGGTTTGGGGGGGGAGGGCAGGAGGGGCTGCGC
>NZ_JBDJPF010000033.1:0-72148 GCF_054957865.1 Streptomyces xingningensis | reverse complement strand
CCCGGAACCAAATTCCGGCATGCCGAAATCAATCCCGTTCAAGGGCCGTGCAGTAATGGATCCCGCCGATATGGCGTGAAGCGCTGCTCCGCCGTCCTCACGGACGCCGCGGCAGCTCGGAGAACTCTACACGAGACTTGGGGGTGCTCCGACCACCCCTCCTGCCTAGTGGCCCCTGCGCTTCCGTCGGACCGACGGGTTGCCCGTGCGGGTCGTGCGGCGGCGCTCGTGGCGGGCGAGTTCGTCCTCGTACTCCTTGCGGTGCAGCTGCTCGCCGGGGGCTTCCCGCAGGGTGCGCAGGAAGTAGGCGAGCAGTACGCCGACGAAGCCGATCAACAGCAGGCTCTGCATCGACCGCTCCGCTCCCGGGTCGGCCGGTGCGGGGCGTCGGCGGACGAAGCCCTCCCAGGTGCGGCGGAAGGCCAGGGCGGTGCACACCGCCACCGCCACCACGACCATCGCGTTGACCAGATTGCCGACCTTGGCGATGGCCAGCCCCTGGTAGGCGAAGCGCAGCACAAGCGCACCGGCCACTGCGGCGGCCAGTGCGCCCACGGCGACACCGACGCGGCGCAGTGCATAGCCATCGTCGTGGTCGACCCAGGTCGTGCCGAAGAACCGAATGGGCTCCGGCCGTGGGCCCGGGGTCTCGCGCTGATCGCTCATGTGCCGATTATGACCAGCGGCCGCCGGACACCCGGACGCCCGCTGAGCACGGTTATGCGCAGGGGATCGTCACAAAGCCGCTGCTGCCCGTCTTCACATAGGAGTCGGAAACGTACTGACCGGGAGCGATGTTGTCCCAGATGTCGGTGGTGCCGCAGGGGCCGGAGACCGTTTCGCCGCGCATCTGGCAGCGGATGGGCACCCGGGTGTTCTGGGAGAGGACCCTGACGATCTGGTGGCCGGTGCTGGGGCCGCTGCGTACGTTGACCTGGTAGCCGGGGGCGAGCGGGTAGTAGACGGTGTCGGCGGCCGCTTGGAGGGACTCGTTGGGCTCAAGAGACTCGAGAGCCTCCGGAGTCCCAGCCTGCTCGTCGGACTCGGTGCTCGCTTCGTTGGTCATACGACCCTCCCCTGTTGTGGATGTTGCTGCGTGAATGTCGCTGTACGAATTTTACTGATTGCCCGTCAAGTGACGGATGTTGAAGGTGAAGTGACATGCGCAGGCTAGCAAGGCCCGGCACGTCCTCCCGGGCATCCCGCCGCCCATCGATTAGGCTCCGCACGCGGCCGGATGCGGCCGAGACGACAACGGGGGTGGGGAATGCCGCCGCTGCGCAATACCGGGACGGGCCCGGAAGCGGAGGATCCGGAGTACGCGGGTCGGTACCTCCTGGAAGGCCGTCTCGGCTCCGGTGGCATGGGAGTGGTGCACCTGGCCCGTTCTCCCTCGGGGCTTCGGCTGGCGGTCAAAGTAGTGCACGCCGAGTATGCGGCGGACCCCGAGTTCAGGGCGCGGTTCCGGCAGGAGGTGACGGCCGCCCGGCGGGTGAGCGGTGCCTTCACCGCACCGGTGGTGGACGCCGATCCGGAC
Organism: Streptomyces xingningensis; assembly: GCF_054957865.1. Lineage (NCBI taxonomy): Bacteria > Bacillati > Actinomycetota > Actinomycetes > Kitasatosporales > Streptomycetaceae > Streptomyces > Streptomyces xingningensis. Next base: position 70,611 of record NZ_JBDJPF010000033.1, on the reverse strand, counting down.
TGCGACCGGCCCTGGATGGCCACCCTCTGCATCTCCGGCCCCACGCTGGCCGAGCGCATCAAGCGGAACGGTCCGCTGGCCCCGGATGAGGTGCGGCGGCTGGCGGCCGGTCTGGCGGAGGCGCTGCGGGACATCCATCGGGCGGGGGTCGTGCACCGCGATCTCAAGCCGAGCAATGTGCTGCTCGCCGAGGACGGTCCCAAGGTCATCGACTTCGGGATCTCCCGGCCTTATGACAGCGAGTTGCGGACCGAGACCGGGAAGCTGGTCGGCACCCCGCCCTTCATGGCGCCCGAGCAGTTCCAGCGGCCGCGCCAGGTCGGTCCGGCGGCGGATGTGTTCGCGCTGGCGTCGTTGCTGGTCCATGCGTCGACGGGGCGGGGGCCGTTCGAGTCGGAGAGCCCGTACATCGTGGCGTATCAGGTGGTCCACGACGAGCCGGATCTGACGGGTGTGCCCGAGGATCTGATGCCGCTGATCCGCTCCTGTCTGGCGAAGGAACCCGCCGACCGTCCGACCCCCGACGCGATCATGGCGGGACTGCCCCGGCTGGCGCATGTACCCCTGGCCCGGAGCGAGCCGACGCCCGAGCCGCCCCGGGTGGACACCCCGGTCACCCATGCGCGCGAGGTGGCCGGGCGGGCCGGACCCGGCACCGGCCGCCGCAAGCGGGTCCTCTGGCTGGTCACTGCGGGGGTGACCGCAGTGGCGATGGGTGCGGGTGCGAAGTGGGTGATGAGCGAGTCGAGCGGGCAGGCCGGAGCGTTGGAGTCGCGGCCCACCGGCGCCGCGGTCGCCTGGCAGCCCTGGCGGGCGCCCCTGCTGGAGCACCCCGGTGGTCCGGCCGTCGCCCACCCCGGCTTCTGCACCTATGCGAAGTCGGCGCTCTACTGCTCCGCGTCCGGTCTGCACGCGGCCCGCATCGACCCATTGAGCGGCAAGGTGACCTGGCGGCGGACGGCCGGGGGCGGCGGCGCCGGTGCTGACCCACCGCCCGCGCCCGTGGTCAGCGGCGGCCTGGTCCTGGCGCTGTCGCCGAACGGCCGGCAGCTTTCGGCCTTCGATCCGGCAACGGGCGAACAGCGTTGGAGCCGTGATGTGTCGGCGCACATCGGGCGGATATACCACGCGAGCGACACGGTGCTGCTGGTCGCCTCGGACGGTACGGTCACCGCGCTCGACAGCCATACGAACAAGGAGCGTTGGCACCACACACTGCCCGGTCACCACAGCCCCGTGTTCACCTCCTATCGCGGCGGTCCCGTCTATGCCACCAGCCTGGCCCCCGACGGTCGCAGCACCCATGTCATCGCCGTCGATCCGGTACGCGGTACCACACTGTGGCAGTGGACGGCGAGCGGCAATCTGACCACTGCCGGGGCCGACGAGGACGGTGTCCTCCTGCTCACCGCGACCGACGCCGACCAGCGGGTGTCCACCGTGGTGCGCTATGACCCGGCCGCCGGGCGGGAGACCCGGGTGCCGCTGGACCGGCCGGTGAACGCCACCAGCACCGTGGCGCGCGACGATGTGGTCTATGTGCTGTCGGCGGACGGCGGGCTGACGGCGGTGGACACCGGCGGGCATGGGCGTCAACTGTGGCGGCTGGAAACGTCCGTGGCGAATGCCTCGCCGCTGGTGGCCGACGAGGGGCGGCTGTACTTCTCGGCTGCGGACGGTCGGCTGCTGGCCGTGGACTCGGCCCGGGGCACCCTGCTCGGGCAGACCTCGCCTCGTCCGGCCGAGGCCGGACGAGGCTTTCCGGGGGTGCTGCCGGCGCCGGTGGCGGCGGACGGGAAGGTCTTCGGGTCGGCGCCGGACGGCACGGTGTTCGCGGTGGACGCCGCCGAACCGGACGAGTGGCGGTAGGCCGCCCGTTACAGCAGTTTGCCGATGTCCCGCACCGCGCCCTTGTCCGCGCTGGTGGCCATCGCGGCATAGGCCCGCAGCGCCTGGGACACCTTGCGTTGGCGGTTCTTCGGGGCGTACATGCCGTTCAACGCCGCGCGGCGGGCGGCCAGTTCGTCGTCCCCGACGAGGAGTTCGACGGAGCGGGCCGGGATGTCGATGCGGATCCGGTCGCCGTCCTCGACGAGCGCGATGGTGCCGCCGGAGGCCGCCTCGGGCGAGGCGTGGCCAATGCTCAGGCCCGAAGTGCCGCCGGAGAAGCGGCCGTCGGTGATCAGGGCACACTTGGCGCCGAGGCCGCGGCCCTTCAGGAACGAGGTGGGGTAGAGCATCTCCTGCATGCCGGGCCCGCCCTTGGGTCCCTCATAGCGGACGACGACCACATCGCCCTCCTTGACCCGCTTGGCGAGGATCGCCTCCACGGCCTCCTCCTGGGACTCGACGACCACCGCCGGGCCCTCGAAGGTCCAGATCGACTCGTCCACCCCCGCCGTCTTCACCACACAGCCGTCGACCGCCAGGTTGCCGTGGAGGACGGCCAGGCCGCCGTCGGCGGAGTAGGCGTGCGCGGTGTCGCGGATGCAGCCGCCGGCGACGTCCAGGTCGAGCGACTCCCAGCGCTCGGACTGCGAGAAGGCGGTCGCCGAACGGACGCAGCCGGGGGCGGCGTGGAACAGCTCCACGGCCTCGGGAGCGGGCGAACCACCACGCACATCCCGCCCACCCGTCGCCCGACCACCACCCCTCAAGGACGCGGCTCCGCCGCGAATGTCCCATTTATTGAGCCACTCCGCCAGCGAGTCGGCGTGCACGCTGTGCACCTCCTCATGGAGGTGCCCGGCCCGGTACAGCTCGCCGAGGATGGCGGGGATGCCGCCGGCCCGGTGCACGTCCTCCATGTGGTACGAGCCGTTCGGTGCGACCTTGCACACACAGGGGACGCGGCGCGAGACGGCGTCGATGTGCGACAGGTCGAAGTCCAGCCCTGCCTCCTGGGCCGCCGCCAGCAGATGGAGGACGGTGTTGGTGGATCCGCCCATGGCGACATCGAGGGCCATGGCGTTTTCGAACGCGAGGCGGGAGGCGATGGCGCGGGGGAGGACGGTCTCGTCGTCCTGCTCGTAGTGACGCCTGGTGATCTCGACGACGGTGCGGCCGGCGGCCTCGTAGAGGTCCTTGCGGGCGGTGTGGGTGGCCAGCGTGGAGCCGTTGCCGGGCAGGGCCAGACCGAGCGCCTCGACCAGGCAGTTCATGGAGTTGGCCGTGAACATGCCGGAGCAGGAGCCACAGGTGGGACAGGCGGCTTCCTCGATCCGGGCGAGATCCTCGTCGGAGGTCGTCTCGGAGACGGCCTCGGACATGGCGCTGATCAGGTCGAGGTTGGTCCGGACCGTGCCGTCGACCAGGGTGGTCTTGCCGGCCTCCATGGGGCCGCCGGAGACGAAGACGGTGGGGATGTTCAGGCGGAGGGCCGCCATCAGCATGCCGGGGGTGATCTTGTCGCAGTTGGAGATGCAGATCAGCGCGTCGGCACAGTGCGCCTCGGTCATGTACTCGACCGAGTCGGCGATCAGGTCGCGGGAGGGGAGGGAGTAGAGCATGCCGCCATGGCCCATGGCGATGCCGTCGTCCACCGCGATGGTGTTGAACTCGCGCGGGATGCCGCCGGCCTCCTTGATGGCCTGGGAGACGATGCGGCCGACGGGCTGGAGGTGGGTGTGACCAGGGACGAACTCGGTGAAGCTGTTCGCCACCGCAATGATCGGTTTGCCGAAGTCCTCGCGGGCTACGCCCGCGGCACGGAGGAGGGCGCGGGCGCCTGCCATGTTGCGGCCGTGGGTGACTGTGCGGGATCTCAGCATCGGCATGCGTTTCAGGCTAACGCGCCGGTCCGGGGGGCGGACAGGGGTTTCCGGGATTTGAGACGGCTGCTGGCCGTCGGCGGCTATCCGGCCGTCAGGTGACGCTGGACCGCCGGGGCCGTCATGGCAATGACCTGCTCGAAGTCGGCCGAGGCCAGGGGTTCGACCTTGATCACGTGGCGCAGCAGGGCGACGCCCACCAGGTGCGCCGCCGCCAGTTCGGAGCGCAGCCGGGCGTCCGGGATGTCCAGGCCGCCCGCGAGGCGGAGCATCAGCTCGGCGCTGACCAGGTCGCGGAAGACCGCGGCCGCGGTCTCGTTGGCGACGGCCGAGCGGACGACCGCCAGCAGCGGGCCGCGGGTGTCCGGGTTCTCCCACCCGCCGAGGATGAAGCGCGTCAGCCGCTCCCCCATCTCCTCCCGGCCGGCCGCCAGGACGGCCTCGGGGAAGCCCCGCATGGGGGTGAGGGCGGCCTCGATGGCGGCCGCGAACAGCCGCTCCTTGGGCCCGAAGTAGTGGTGCACCAGGGCCGGGTCGACGCCCGCGCCCCGGGCGATGCCGCGGATGGAGGCCTTGTCGTAGCCGTGCTCGGCGAACTCGGTACGGGCGGCGGCGGCGATCCGCTCGCGGGCGCCGGGGCCCGCGTCGGTGCGGGGTGGCCGGCCGCGCCGTCTGGGGGGCTGCCCGGCGGTCATGGCCGGACCACGCCCGTCGGCGAGGCGAGGTGCAGCCGGGTGAAGGCCAGTGCCTCGGCCAGGTCGGCCTCCCGCTCGGCGGCCGACATGGCCCGGCGGGTGTTGACCTCGACCACGATATGGCCGTCGAAGCCGCTGGTCGCCAGGCGTTCCAGCAGTTCGGCGCAGGGCTGCTTGCCGCGGCCGGGCACCAGGTGCTCGTCCTTGGCGGAGCCGTTGCCGTCGGCGAGGTGGACATGGGCGAGCCGGTCGCCCATGCGGTCGATCATGTGCAGGGCCTCGGTGCGGGCCGTCGCCGTGTGCGAGAGGTCGATGGTGAAGTGGCGGTAGTCGTCCTTGGTGACGTCCCAGTCGGGTGCATAGGCGAGCAGCTCGCGGTCGCGGTAGCGCCAGGGGTACATGTTCTCGACCGCGAAGCGCACATCCGTCTCGTCGGCCATCCGCCAGATCCCGCGGACGAAGTCCCGGGCGTAGGACCGCTGCCAGCGAAAGGGCGGGTGGACGACCACGGTGCTCGCGCCGAGCCGCTCGGCGGCCGCGCGGGCCCGCCGGAGCTTGACCCAGGGGTCGGTCGACCAGACCCGCTGGGTGATCAGCAGACAGGGTGCGTGGACGGCCAGGATCGGTACCCGGTGGTGGTCGGACAGCCTGCGCAGGGCGTCGATGTCCTGGCTGACCGGGTCGGTCCACACCATGACCTCGACACCGTCGTAGCCCAGGCGTGCGGCGATCTCGAAGGCCGTCGCCGTCGATTCCGGGTAGACCGAGGCCGTGGACAGCGCGACCTTCGCGTCCGGGATGCGCACCACTGGCTCTGTCACGAGGGACAGCGTACGACCGGGTCTCCCACGGCGGGCAGGTGGTCCAGGCGACGCAGGATGACGCCCTCGCGCAGCGCCCAGGGGCAGAGCTCGACCTCGGTCACCCCGAAGAGGTCCATCGCGGCCTCCGCCACCAGGGCGCCTGCCAGCAGTTGCGGCGCCCGTCCCTCGGACACTCCGGGCAGCGCGGCGCGCTGTTCCGGGGTCATCGCGGCGAGCCTGGGCACCCACTGTTCCAGCGCTTCGCGGGTCAGGGTGCGCTGGGCGTAGAGGCCCTGGGTGGTGGGGGCGGCTCCGGCAATGCGGGCCAGCTGTTTGAAGGTCTTGGAGGTGGCGACGGCGTGGTCGGGGGCGCCGAGCCGGGCGAAGTGGCCCACGGTACGGGCGATCTCGGCGCGTACATGGCGGCGCAGTGCCCGCACATCGGCGGGGTCCGGTACCTCGGCGGGCAGCCGGTTGGCGGTCAGGCGGCCGGCGCCGAGCGGCAGGGAGGCCACCGCGTCGGGATCCTCGTCCAGCCCGTAGGCGATTTCCAGCGAGCCGCCGCCGATGTCCAGGACCAGGAGCTTTCCGGCGGACCAGCCGAACCAGCGGCGGACGGCGAGGAAGGTGAGCCGGGCCTCCTCCTCCCCGCTGAGCACGGTGAGGGTGACATTGGTCTCCTCGCGGACGCGGGAGAGCACGGCGTCGGCGTTGGCGGCCTCGCGGACGGCGGAGGTGGCGAACGGGAGCACATCCTCGACGCCCTTGTCCTCGGCGGCCTGGAGCGCCTCTCTGATGACCGCGACCAGCCGGTCGACGCCGTGGTCGCCGATGGCGCCGGAGTCGTCGAGCAGTTCGGCGAGGCGCAGTTCGGTCTTGTGGGAGTGGGCGGGCAGGGGGCGGGCTCCGGGATGTGCGTCCACCACCAGCAGATGGACGGTATTCGAACCCACGTCGAGGACACCGAGTCTCATGGGGGCACGCTACTGGGGCGCACGGGACACTTAGGCTTGAGGTGTGGCAAAGACGAAGAAGGCGAAACCCGGCAAGGCTCCAGGCGTCGCGAAGGTGCAGAAGAGCGAGTCCTCCGATGAGGTGGGGCTGGACTTTCCGCGGGCTTGGGTCGAGTTTCCCGATCCTGCCGACGACGAGCAGGTCTTCCGCTGCGACCTGACCTGGCTGACCTCGCGCTGGAGCTGTGTCTTCGGCAGCGGCTGCCAGGGCATCAGGGCGGGGCGGGCCGATGACGGCTGCTGCACGCTGGGCGCGCACTTCTCCGACGAGGACGACGAGAAGCGGGTCGCGGGCCATGTGGCCCGGCTGACGCCGGACATCTGGCAGTTCCACCAGGAGGGCACGGCCTCGGGGTGGACGCAGCTGGACGACGACGGTGAGCGGCAGACGCGGCGCCGGGAGGGTTCGTGCATCTTCCAGAACCGGCCGGGCTTCGCGGGCGGTGCCGGGTGCTCGCTGCACATCCTGGCGCTCAAGGAGGGCCGGGAGCCGTTGGAGACCAAGCCGGATGTGTGCTGGCAGCTGCCGGTGCGGCGGACGTACGAGTGGCTGGACCGGCCGGACGACACCCAGGTGCTGCAGGTCAGCATCGGTGAGTACGACCGTCGTGGCTGGGGTCCCGGCGGTCATGACCTGCACTGGTGGTGCACCTCGGCGAGGTCGGCGCATGGCGCGGGTGACCCGGTGTATGTGACCTACCGGGCCGAGCTGCTGGAGCTGATGGGCAAGGAGGGGTACGCGCGCCTGGTCGAGCTGTGCGAACAGCGGATGGCCTCGCTGCTGCCGCTCGCCCCGCACCCGGCCGACCCGCGCTGACGCGGTATCAGCGGTATCAGGGGTGCTTTTGACGTTCGGCCCCCGCCCTCACCTGGCCTTCGCCGGGGTGGGGGTGGGGGCCGTCGTGGTGGCGGGCGGCGGGGTGCGCGGCGGGATGGGTTCCGGTGCCTTGCCGTGGCCCTCCACCGGCACCACGGAGCCGCCGGGGCCGACGGTGACCCGGGCGGTCCAGGCGCCGACCGGTTCCCGCCCGGGGATGACGGAGACCGTGATGGTGACCGTCTCGCCGGGGCGCAGCACCCCGCCCGAGCGGCTCGGCCGCAGCCAGGGTGCGTCGGGGGTGGCCGACCAGTGCACCTCCTCTCCGCCGCTGGCGGTGAGCGTGATCAGGGTGTCGGGTCCGCTGGGCTGTGCCTCGACGGTCAGCCGTCCGGGGCCGGGCCAGGGGCCCGGGGGGCCGGGGTTGAGGAGGTCGTTGCCGGGTGCGGGCGGCCGGCCGGCGTCGGGCTCGGTCAGGCGGCTGATGTCGGGGCCGGTGCCGCCGGTGAGGCCCGATGCGCCGGAGACGCCGGAGAGGCGGCGGCCCATTGCGGGCTGGGAGCCGGGTGCGGCGGCGGCCCGGCCGGTGGGTTCCTCGAAGGGTGCGCGGGCGGTGCCCCGTCTGGTGTTTCCGGTGGTGTCGCCGGTGGAGACGGACGCGGTCTCCTCTCCTTCGCCGAGCGGGGTGCCCCGGTAGGCGGCCCACAGGGCCAGGACGGGTGCGGCGACGACGGTGGCGACGACGGTGGTGGTCACGGCTCGGCTGCGCAGCCGGCCTCGGCCGGCTGCGCGGTCCTTGGGGGGCAGCGGGAAGCCGCTGCGGTCGTAGCGCGGGGCCTGGCGGGCGGTGGTGCGGCGGCGGGGGGCGCGGGGGGTGAGGGCGCCCAGCATGGCGGCGTGCGCCGCGGCCTCGGGGGCCGCGATGACGGGGAGCACGGCGGTGGAGGCGGAGGTGCCCGGCCAGGATTCGCCGGCGGTGGTGCGTTCGGCGGTGCGGCGGCAGTCGGCGCAGTCGTCGACGTGCCGGACGAGTTCGCGGCGGAGCGTGGCGCCGAGCAGGATCGCGCTGTCGGCGTGCTCCGGGGTGTCGCCGACGAAGCGGGCGACGACCGGGCAGCGGCCCGATTCGACGACGGCCAGGGCGGTGCGGGTGCGCTCGACCTCGCAGGCGGCGCTGGACAGCAGGGCGCGCGCGGTGTCGGGTTCCAGGCGCATGACGGCGGCGACCTCGTGCGGGGCGAGGCCGTGGCGTACCGCGAGTTCGAGGGCTTCGCGCTGTTCGGCGCTGGTGCCGGCGGCCTCCGGCCAGGCGAGGCGGGCGAGTTCGGCGTGCTGCCGGGGGTCCGTGAATTCGGCGGGGGCGGCGGGTGTGGCGGCGGGCTCGGCCAGTCGGCGCAGGCACTCCCAGCGGGCCAGGGCGTACAGCCAGGGGCGGAGCAGTTCCTCGGCCGGGGTCCGGTCGGCGCGGCGCTCGGCGAGGGCGAGGACCTCGCCGAGGGCGGCGGTGGCCGCGTCGTGGTCGCACAGGACGGACAGGCAGTAGGTGAACAGGCCGTCCAGGTGCGGCTGGTACCGCAGGGGCGGCTGTTGGGCGAGGGTCTCGTGGGCCGTGACGACCGGGTTCTGGGCGGCGCGCGGTGCACGGCGGTGCGCGCCGGTGGCCTGCGTGGGCTGCTCGGGCCTGCTCGTCATCATCCCGGCGACGGTAGGGCGACGGTGCTGCCTCGTTAGCGATGCTCACCCAGGTTTAACCCATTCGGGTGAGCTTCTCCCTCAAAAGGGGATAGGAACCGTACATTCCGTGCTGAGCGCCTGGGGTGGCGCACGCTGGCGTGACGCGGCGGCGGAGTACGCCCCACGCACGCTGCCCTGCGCGGTCCCTGCCCCCCGGGCCCGCTGTCGGTGCCCACCGCTACGGTGGCTCGCATGGCTGCCCGTACCTCCCGCTCGTCCGCCAAGGACCGGCCCTCCTACCGCTGCACCGAGTGTGGCTGGACCACCGCCAAGTGGCTCGGCCGCTGCCCGGAGTGCCAGGCGTGGGGCACGGTCGAGGAGTCCGGTGCGCCCGCCCTGCGCACCACCGCGCCCGGCCGGGTGACGTCCGCCGCGCTGCCCATCGCGCAGGTGGACGGCCGCCAGGCCGCGGCGCGCGGCACCGGCGTCAGCGAGCTGGACCGGGTGCTGGGTGGCGGGCTGGTGCCCGGCGCGGTGGTGCTGCTCGCGGGCGAGCCGGGCGTCGGCAAATCCACCCTGCTGCTGGATGTGGCCGCCAAGGCGGCCTCCGAACAGCACCGCACGCTCTATGTCACGGGCGAGGAGTCGGCAAGTCAGGTGCGGCTGCGCGCCGACCGCATCGGCGCCCTCTCCGACCACCTCTACCTGGCCGCCGAGACGGACCTCTCCGCCGTCCTCGGCCACTTGGACTCGGTGAAGCCGTCGCTGCTGGTCCTCGACTCGGTGCAGACGGTCGCCTCCCCCGAGATCGACGGGGCGCCCGGCGGGATGGCCCAGGTGCGCGAGGTCGCCAGCGCCCTGATCCGCGTCTCCAAGGAGCGCGGGATGTCAACCCTGCTCGTCGGCCATGTCACCAAGGACGGCGCGATCGCGGGCCCCCGGCTGCTGGAGCACCTGGTCGATGTCGTCCTGCACTTCGAGGGCGACCGGCACGCCCGGCTGCGCCTGGTCCGCGGCGTGAAGAACCGCTACGGGGCGACGGACGAGGTCGGCTGTTTTGAACTGCACGACGAGGGCATCACCGGTCTGGCCGATCCCAGCGGGCTCTTTCTGACCCGGCGGGACGAGCCGGTGCCCGGCACCTGCCTGACGGTCACTCTGGAGGGCCGCCGTCCGCTGGTGGCCGAGGTGCAGGCGCTGACGGTCGACTCGCAGATCCCCTCCCCCCGCCGCACCACCTCCGGCCTGGAGACCTCACGGGTGTCGATGATGCTGGCCGTCCTCGAACAGCGCGGCCGCATCAGCGCGCTCGGCAAGCGCGACATCTACAGCGCCACCGTCGGCGGGGTGAAGCTCTCCGAGCCGGCCGCCGATCTGGCCGTGGCCCTGGCCCTGGCCAGCGCGGCCAGCGACACCCCGCTGCCGAAGAACCTGGTGGCCATCGGCGAGGTGGGCCTGGCGGGCGAGGTCCGGCGGGTCACCGGTGTGCAGCGCAGGCTTTCCGAGGCGCACCGGCTGGGCTTCACCCATGCGCTGGTGCCGGGCGATCCGGGCAAGGTGCCCCATGGCATGCGGGTGCTGGAGGTCGCCGACATAGGCGAGGCCCTGCGGGTGCTGCCCAGGAAGGTGCGCCGGGAGGAGCGGCCGACGGCCGCCGCACGGGCTCGGCCGGAGGACGCCCCTCTTTAACCGGCCCGACGCCAGTAGACTTTCCCCTGGTCCGGCCCGCACGCACGCGACCGGCTTGAGCGCGCAGAGCGGCCCGCGGCCACCGTTGACCATGCGACCGGAGGAGTGCAGTGGCAGCCAACGACCGGGCATCGGGCCCCGGAAGGGCCGGGGGCGGCTCCGGTTCCGACGGTCTGATGCGCGCCTCGCTGAGCGCCGTCGCGCCCGGCACGGCCTTGCGCGACGGCCTTGAGCGCGTCCTTCGCGGCAACACCGGCGGACTCATCGTCCTCGGCATGGACAAGACCGTCGATTCGATGTGCACCGGCGGTTTCGTCCTCGACGTCGAGTTCACCGCGACCCGGCTGCGCGAGCTGTGCAAGCTCGACGGGGCGCTGATCATCGACAAGGACATCTCCAAGATCGTGCGGGCGGGCGTCCAGCTCTATCCCGACGCCTCCATCCCCACCGAGGAGACCGGCACCCGGCACCGCACCGCACAGCGGGTCTCCATCCAGTCCGGTTTCCCGGTCGTCTCGGTGAGCCAGTCGATGCGGCTGATCGCGCTGTATGTGGGCGGGGAGCGCCGGGTGCTGGAGGAGTCCGGGGCGATCCTCTCCCGCGCCAACCAGGCGCTGGCCACCCTGGAGCGCTACAAGCTCCGCCTCGACGAGGTGGCCGGCACGCTCTCCGCCCTGGAGATCGAGGATCTGGTGACCGTCCGCGATGTGACGGCGGTCTCCCAGCGCCTGGAGCTGGTCCGCCGCATCGCCGCGGAGATCGTGGAGTATGTGGTCGAGCTGGGCACCGACGGCCGTCTCCTCTCCCTCCAGTTGGACGAGTTGATCGCCGGTGTGGAGCCGGAGCGCGAGCTGGTCGTCCGGGACTACGTCCCCGAGCCGACCGCCAAGCGCACGCGCACGGTCTCCGAGGCCCTGTCCGAACTGGATTCGCTCTCCCATGCGGAGCTGCTCGAACTGCCCATCGTGGCACGGGCGCTGGGCTACAGCGGCTCCCCGGAGACCCTGGACTCGGCGGTCTCCCCGCGCGGCTACCGGCTGTTGGCCAAGGTCCCGCGGCTGCCCGGGGCCATCATCGAGCGGCTGGTGGACCACTTCGGCGGGCTGCAGAAGCTGCTGGCCGCCAGCGTCGACGATCTGCAGACCGTCGATGGCGTCGGGGAGGCCCGGGCCCGGTCGGTGCGCGAGGGGCTGTCGCGGCTCGCCGAGTCCTCGATCCTCGAGAGGTATGTCTAGGAGGGTGCTTCCGGGGGCAGGGCTCCGCCTCGGCCCGTTCCCGGTCCGGCTCAGTCCTTGTTGAGCACGAACTCCACCCGGTCCGCGACCCCCGCGAGCCGCACCTCGACCCGGTAGGTGCCCGGCTCCACCGCCGGGTTGGCGGACGGCGTCCCGCACTGCGGAGCGCTCCGCTTGCGGTCCCACTCCAGGGTGCGCTTGGTCTCGCCCGAGCCCGGCACCTCCACCAGCACGGCGCCTGTGCCGCGCGGGCAGTCGTCGGACGCCCATACGGGCCGCTCACCCGACCGGTCCGTGATCTTGAGTACGGCGGCCGGGGATCCCAGGTTCACCTTGCAGGAATTGCCACCGGAGTTCTTCACCACGATCTCGAACTTCGGCTTCTCGCCGGGTCCATAGGAATCCTTCACGCTGCGCACCGTCAGATGCACCGCTCCCGGGGCGCAGTCGGGCACCGTCGACCGGGCAGGTACGACCTTGCCGTTGCCCACGCCCAGCACTCCGGCCGCCGCGCTCCCGCCGGAATCACCGGAGCCACCGCCCGTACCGCCGGCGGAGCCGGAGCCTCCGCCGTTCCGGTCGCCACCACCGCCGCCACCGCCGGAGCCGCTGCCCGAATCGTCACGCCCGCCCGGCCGTTGGCTGCTGTGCGGCCCCGAGGGCGTCGGGCCGGGGGTGATGGTGGTGTCCGCCGGCCCCTTGCCTTTGGCGCCGTCGTCCTTGGAGTTCTTGGAGTCGCCACCACCACCGAGGGTGAGCAGCCACACCACCAGCACCACGAGAAGGCCGACCAGGGCAAGCACAACTCCCCTCCGCCGCCAGTAGATGGAGGAGGGAAGGGGCCCGATCGGATTGCGCAGAGATCCCACGCGAAGACTCTACGAGAGAACCGGCCGGGCTCCACCCCGTACCCGCCGTAGGAGTGCCTACTTTTCTCATCATCTGCCCGGAGCCTCGCCCGTCACACCCGTCCCGATCGCAGTCGAGACCCTTCACCGCCAGGCGATGCTTTTCGGCCAAAAACCCTCTCTCTCCAACACCGGGGGCCCCATGGGGCGTCCCGCACCGGCCGTCGCCATATCACCGGTGGGAGGCTCCCGTTGACGGACCATGACCCCTCACCGGGACGGGCCGCGCCGCCACTCCGTCCGGTGGCCGAAACCCCGGCCGTTGTCGACCAGACGCAGCCAGTCGGGCCGCAACTCCCACAGTTCGGCGCGCTCCATCGCCCGCCGGAGCCGGTCGGACCGTTCCACATACGGAAAGCGCGCACCATAGGCCCCCCAGGCCGCCGCGCGCCGCGCTCCCTCCAGCGGGCGGCAGACCCCCCGGCCCTGAAGGCCCGTCAGGGCGGTCCACTCCTGGCCGTCGCGCTGTGCGGTGAAGGCCACCCGCGGATCACCGAGGAGGGCGCGGCCGTGCCGGGTGGTGACCGAGGTGACGAAGACCAGGACGGGTCCCTCGGCGACGGCATAGAGCACGGCACAGGCCTGGGGGCCGTCCTCGTCGGCATAGGCCAGGGTCAGGGTGGTGTGCGCGTCGAGGGCCGCCCGGATCTCGGGCCCGGGCCGGGTGTCGTCCATGAGTCCATTTTCGGCGGCCGGTCCGGCCGCCGGTCAACCGCGGTCAACTCCGGTGGCAGATGAACTTGCGGGCTCCCCCGGTCCCGAGCTCCATGACCGAGCTCGCACACCCCTCCGGGCAGACCGGCGCCGCGGCCGCCGCATTGCGGTGACGCTCCGGCGGGTGGCGGCAGGTGGAGCAGTACCACCCCGGCACCAGTCCCGGTAAGGGCGTCATGTCCCACCACAGCGGATTCGCACACACCCGGCAGCGAACCAGGGGCGGAGCTTCACGGCCGGTTTCCATGCGCGGCATGATCTCCGAACCGGACTCCGGCAAGCGCCCGTTGACGATTCCCTCACCCGAACGTGGCAGCCGGACCCGCACCCCCGAAAACCCGGCCCCGAGGCCCGGCGCGTTTCTTCTCCGGCGCACCGGCATGCCAGGATCGGACGGGCCATGACTATGACGCCCACGGTGCCCCAGCCGCCCGCCGCCCTGCACTCCCCCGTCATCGACTGGTTCGACGAGCACGCCCGCGATCTGCCCTGGCGCCGCCCGGCGGCCGGGCCCTGGGGTGTGCTGGTCAGCGAGTTCATGCTCCAGCAGACCCCGGTCGGCCGGGTCCTGCCGGTCTATGAGCAGTGGCTCGCGCGCTGGCCGCGCCCCGCGGACCTGGCCGCCGAGCCACCGGGCGAGGCCGTGCGCGCCTGGGGGCGGCTCGGCTACCCGCGCCGCGCGCTGCGGCTGCACGCCGCCGCCTCGGCGATCAACGAGCGGCACGGCGGCGACGTACCGCGCGAGCACGCCAAGCTGCTCGCCCTGCCGGGCATCGGGGAGTACACGGCCGCGGCCGTGGCCTCCTTCGCGTACGGGCAGCGGCACCCGGTCCTCGACACCAATGTCCGCCGGGTCTTCGCCCGCGCCGTGACCGGCGTCCAGTACCCGCCGAACGCCGCCAGCGCCGCCGAACGCCGCCTCGCCCGCGCCCTGCTGCCGGAGGGCGAGGCAGTCGCCGCCCGCTGGGCCGCGGCCACCATGGAGCTGGGCGCGCTGGTGTGCACGGCCCGTACGCCCGACTGCGTCCGCTGCCCGATCGCCGCCCACTGCGCCTGGCGGGCCGCCGGATCCCCGGCCCATGACGGACCGCCCCGCCGCGGCCAGACCTATGCGGGCACCGACCGGCAGGTGCGCGGCAAACTGCTGGCCGTGCTGCGGGAGGCCATCCGCCCGGTGCCCCGGGCCGCCCTGGACGCCGTCTGGGACGAGCCCATACAGCGGGCCCGGGCCCTGGACGGGCTGGTCGCCGACGGCCTGGTCGAGCCGCTGGCCGACGGAAACTACCGGCTGCCGCTCACCTGACCCACGGCCCAAACGGCCGCCGAAACGGACAGAGCCGCTCTTTCCCCCCTGCTGTTACACAACCTATGGACAGCTGTGCACCAGCCGCAGGGCTGCTGCACATCGCGCTGCAACAGCTCCTCCGTAGCGTCCTCTCCGTGCTGGAGGACTCCAGCGTGGCACGGGGAATAGCAAGCGGAATGGAGGGCTGCAAGGATGGCCAGCAGCGGCAAGGTTCTGGACTTTGAAGAGTACGTACGCAACCGCCAGGACGCCCTCCTGCGCAGTGCCCGCCGGCTGGTCCCCGACCCCATCGACGCCCAGGACCTGCTCCAGACCGCTCTGGTCCGCACCTATGGCCGCTGGGAAGGCATAGCGGACAAGTCCCTGGCCGACGCCTACCTCCGCCGTGTCATGATCAACACTCGTACGGAGTGGTGGCGCGCCCGCAAGCTCGACGAGGTGCCCACCGAGCAGCTCCCCGACGCGAGCGTCGAGGACGGCACGGAGCAGCACGCCGACCGTGCGCTGCTGATGGACGTCCTCGGTGTCCTGGCGCCCAAGCAGCGCAGCGTCGTGGTGCTGCGACACTGGGAGCAGATGAGCACCGAGGAGACCGCGGAGGCGCTCGGCATGTCCACCGGCACGGTCAAGAGCACGCTGCACCGCGCGCTGGCCAGGCTGCGTCAGGAGCTGGAGAGCCGCGATCTGGACTTCCACGCTCTGGAGCGCAACGAGCGGGGGCCGGAACGGTGCGCGGCCTGACCAAGGCGACCAGGCACAAGCCTGCACTGATCACCGGCGGCGCGGTCGCGGCGATGGCCGCGGCCGTCGGTCTTGCGGTCGCCGGATGCAGCACCGGCAGCGAGGGCGTCCGCAAGGAGGGTCCCGCGCAGACCCGGTCCGGCGGCTCCGGCGCCAAGGCCGGCAAACAGCCCCCCACTTCGGCCCCGCCCACCCATGAGAAGGTCGACGCGGTCAAGCTGGTCAAGTCGGATCCCAGGGTCAACGACCAGATCAAGAAGAACCTCAAGCCCTGTGTGAAGGACCAGTACCCGGTCGACGTCATATACGGCCGGATGACCGGCGGCTCCCGCGACGATATCGTGGTGAACATCCTGACCTGCGGTGATGGCATGGGCCTCGGTTCCTATGTGTACCGTGCCAAGGGTGACGGATATGTGAACGTGTTCACCTCCGAGCAGTCTCCGGTGTACGCGGACATAGACCGCCGCGATCTGCAGGTCATCACGCAGGTCTACGGAGCCGGTGACCCGGTCGCCGACCCGTCGGGCGAGGACGTCGTCGTGTACCACTGGACGGACGACCAGTTCCGCGAGACCGGACGTACCCACACCGACTACAGCAAGGCCGGGAACACCGCCAAGAGCGTGCTCCAGGGATCGGAGGGCTGAAAGAGCGTGGCCGATACGCATGTGCTCTTCGTCGAGGACGATGACGTCATCCGCGAGGCGACCCAGCTCGCCCTGGAGCGCGATGGCTTTGTGGTCACCGCCGTGCCCGACGGGCTGCTGGGGCTGGAGCGATTCCGCGCCCAGCGGCCCGACATCGCACTGCTGGATGTGATGGTCCCCGGGCTGGACGGCGTCAGCCTGTGCCGCCGGATCCGCGACGAGTCCACCGTGCCGGTGATCATGCTGTCGGCCCGCGCCGATTCCATCGACGTCGTGCTCGGCCTGGAGGCCGGCGCCGACGACTATGTGACCAAGCCCTTCGACGGCGCCGTACTGGTCGCCCGCATCCGGGCCGTGCTGCGCCGCTTCGGACACGCCGGCGGACCGGGCGCCGGTGCCGAGTCCGAGGAGCCGATCGAGGGCGGGCTGCTGCGCTTCGGCGACCTGGAGGTCGACACCGAGGGCATGGAGGTCCGCAAGGACGGCGCACCGGTCGCCCTGACCCCGACCGAGATGCGGCTGCTGCTGGAGTTCTCCGCCGTGCCCGGCACGGTGCTGTCCCGGGACCGGCTGCTGGAGCGGGTCTGGGACTACGGCTGGGGCGGTGACACCCGGGTGGTGGACGTCCATGTGCAGCGCCTGCGCGGCAAGATCGGCCAGGACCGGATCGAGACGGTCCGCGGCTTCGGCTACAAGCTCAGAGGCTGAGCCCTCGTGAAAATCCCCCCCGCGCCATGGTGAAGTTCGCTCTCCGCAGCGGTCTGCGCTGGAAGGTCAGCCTCGCCATCGCGGTGGTCGGCGCGCTCGTCGCCATCGCGCTCAGCCTGGTGGTGCACAACGCCGCCCGGGCCTCGCTGCTCAACGGCAGCCGCGATGTGATGGACCAGCGGGTACAGGTCGCCCAGCGCTACTACGAGTCCACCCGCCGGCTGATGCTGCACGCCAGGCTGGACGACCCGGCGCTGCCCAAGCCGCTGCGCGAGGCCGCCAGCCTCGGCCAGCGCGCCACCTACCTCCAGGACAACGGCAGTGGCACCCCCGAGGTCTGGGCCTCGGTCCCGCTGACCAACGGCAAGATCCTCTCGATCCACGCCCAGTTCAAGGACCGTCTCAAGATCCTCAGCGACCTGGACCGGGCACTGATCATCGGCTCCGTCTCCGTGGTCCTCGGCGGCTGCGCCCTGGGCATCCTGGTCGGCGGCCAGCTCTCCCGGCGGCTGCGCAAGGCCTCCGCGGCCGCCCGCAAGCTGGCCGACGGCAATGCCGGGGTACGGGTGCGGGAGGCCATCGGCGGCCGGGTGCGCGATGAGACCGACGACCTCGCGCGGGCCGTCGACGGCATGGCCCAGGCGCTCCAGGACCGGATCGAGGCCGAGCGCCGGGTCACCGCCGACATCGCGCACGAGCTGCGCACCCCCGTCACCGGCCTGCTGACCGCGGCGGAACTGCTGCCCCCGGGCCGCCCCACCGAGCTGGTACGGGACCGGGCGCAGGCCATGCGCACGCTGGTCGAGGACGTCCTCGAGGTCGCCCGGCTGGACGGCTTCGCCGAGCGGGCCGAGCTGCAGGAGATCGAGTTCGGCGAGTTCGTCCAGCGCCGGGTGCGGACCTTCTCGCCCGAGGCCCGGGTCAAGGTGGCCCGGCACGCCCATGTGTCCACCGATCCGCGTCGGCTGGAGCGCATCCTGGGCAATCTGCTGGCCAATGCGGCCAAGCACGGCCGGGGGCCCATCGAGGTCACGGTCGAGGGCCGGGTGCTGCGGGTGCGCGACCATGGGCCCGGCTTCCCGGAGGAGCTGCTGCGCGAGGGCCCGAGCCGGTTCCGTACCGGCAGCGAGGACCGGGCGGGCAAGGGCCACGGCCTGGGCCTGACCATCGCGGTCGGCCAGGCCCGCGTCCTGGGCGCCCGGCTGACCTTCCGCAACGCCGACCCGGAGGCGGAAGGGGGCGGCGGTGCGATCGCCGTGCTCTGGCTGCCGGAGTCGTCACCGACGAGCACCAGCAGCTTCCCGCTGATCCAGGTGCCGGACTGAGCGGGAACTCAGAGCTTGTCACCGCGGGCGCTCAGAAAACCGAGCGGCTCCACGGCCGTCCCGTAATCCGGGGTCGTGCGGATTTCGAAATGCAGATGCGGGCCGGTGGAATTACCGGTGGAGCCGGAAAGGCCGATCTCCTGCCCGGTGTCCACGCGCTGGCCCACCTGGACCTTCACCTGCGAAAGGTGCGCATACTGCGAATACGTCCGGTCGTCGTGCTCGATCACAATGGCATTGCCATAGGCCGGACCGTCGCCGCCGCCATTGGGGCCCGCCTTGACGACGGTGCCCCGGTGGACGGCCTTCACCGGCGTGCCGGTGTCGACGACCAGGTCCTGGCCGCTGTGCTTGTTGGCCCACCTGCTGCCGTCGATGCCGAAGGGCTGGCCGATCCGGTAGCCGTCCACCGGCTTGACCCAGGCGTCGGCGAGCCGGGCGCGCGCCTCGGAGCGGTTGGCGCGGTCCTGCTCAGCGGCCCGCTGCTGGTCCGCCGCCTTCAACTGCGTCTCGGCCTGCGCGCCGAGCGCATCGCCCAGGGCGGCGGCGGACGAGGGCCCGGCTATCTCGCTGAGCCCGGTCCCCTCGGCGAGCGCCACGCCCGCACCCAATGCCAGCGAGGCCCCGAGGCCTGCGGCCAGGACGGTGGTGGTGCGGCGGGCACGGAAAGCGGTGCGCTTCGACATGGAAAAACCTCCAGGCATGATCAGATCCCGGCCGTGGACCGGGATCGCCCTACCTTGGTAACCCGCCTTTCCCGCCCGGCCAACACGCCCTGCTACGGCCGCTCTTAGTAGCCGCGGGAATTCACCGGCCCTTTGCGGCGCCCGATCACCGGCCACCGGGGCACATTCGCGCCCGCCCGATCTCCGCCGTTCCGCTTAGTAGCCGGGAAATCCTCTGTGCGTCTTGTCACCGCGCCGGGACTCCTGCCGCGTCCGTTTCAGGACCAAAGCCCCGGCCGGCCGGAGTACGCTCCGGGCAGCGCTCGCACACTCATCACAACCGCCGGGGGCAACAGCATGAGCGACGATTCCCGCTTCGACGACATCGAGCTGGCGGAGGCCGTCCAGGCCATCCGCACCGGCCTCACCAGTGCCGCCACCGTGGGTGAGGGCCAGGACCTGGCCTTTGACGTCGGAGCGGTCACCATGGAGTTCACCGTGGAGATCCGCAAGGACGTCCGGGGCTCGGGCCGGGTCAAGGCCTGGGTGGTCAACGCGGGCGCCGAGGGCTCCCGCGGCTCGACCCACACCCACAAGGTCACCTTCACCCTGACGCCCAAGGACATCCGTACGGGCGGCAGCTGGCAGGTGGGAAACCAGCGGCAGGGCGGCACCTCGCGGTTCGGGCCGACCGGGCAGTGAGCCCGCACCGGGCCCCCGGCACATGGATCGGCCCCGGGACCGCCTGGCGGTTCCGGGGCCGATCTCCCTGCTGACGTGCTTATGCGTCCTTGGACAGGTTGGGCCCGGCCCCACCCGCGGCCGCGTCCACCGGCGGAGCGTCCGGCAGCGCCGACTTCTCCTCGCCCCGGAAGGTGAACTTCTTCTCCTCACCCTCGCCCTCGGTGCCGACGACCACGATGTGACCCGGTCGCAGCTCACCGAAGAGGATCTTCTCCGAGAGGATGTCCTCGATCTCGCGCTGGATCGTCCGGCGCAGCGGGCGGGCGCCCAGGATCGGGTCGTAGCCGCGCTTGCCGAGGAGCGACTTGGCGTCGGCACTGAGCTCGATGCCCATGTCGCGGTCCTTCAGCCGCTCGTCCACCTTGGCGATCATGAGGTCGACGATCTGGATGATGTCTTCCTCGGTGAGCTGGTGGAAGACGACCGTGTCGTCGACGCGGTTGAGGAACTCGGGCCGGAAGTGCTGCTTGAGCTCCTCGTTGACCTTGGCCTTCATCCGCTCGTACCCGGTCTTGACGTCGCCCTGGGCGGCGAAGCCCAGGTTGAAGCCCTTGGAGATGTCCCGGGTGCCGAGGTTGGTGGTCATGATGATGACGGTGTTCTTGAAGTCGACCACGCGGCCCTGGGAGTCGGTCAGGCGACCGTCCTCCAGGATCTGCAGCAGCGAATTGAAGATATCCGGGTGGGCCTTTTCGACCTCGTCGAAGAGGACGACGGAGAACGGCTTGCGGCGCACCTTCTCGGTGAGCTGGCCGCCCTCTTCATAGCCCACGTATCCGGGCGGGGAGCCGAAGAGCCGGGAGACCGTGTGCTTCTCGCTGAACTCCGACATGTCGAGGGAGATCAGTGCGTCCTCGTCACCGAAGAGGAATTCGGCGAGCGTCTTGGACAGCTCGGTCTTGCCGACACCGGACGGGCCCGCGAAGATGAACGATCCACCCGGGCGCTTGGGGTCCTTGAGGCCCGCACGGGTGCGCCGGATGGCCTGGGAGAGCGCCTTGATGGCGTCCTTCTGGCCGATGACGCGCTTGTGCAGCTCGTCCTCCATGCGCAGCAGGCGGGAGGACTCCTCCTCGGTGAGCTTGAAGACCGGGATGCCGGTGGCGGTGGCCAGGACCTCGGCGATCAGCTCGCCGTCGACCTCGGCGACGACGTCCATGTCGCCGGCCTTCCACTCCTTCTCCCGCTTGGCCTTGGCGGCGAGGAGCTGCTTCTCCTTGTCGCGCAGGGAGGCGGCCTTCTCGAAGTCCTGCGAGTCGATCGCGGACTCCTTCTCGCGGCGCACATCGGCGATCTTCTCGTCGAACTCGCGGAGGTCCGGCGGCGCGGTCATCCGGCGGATGCGCATCCGGGAGCCGGCCTCGTCGATCAGGTCGATCGCCTTGTCCGGCAGGAAGCGGTCGGAGATATAGCGGTCGGCCAGGGTGGCGGCCTGGACCAGCGCCTCGTCCGTGATGGAGACCCGGTGGTGGGCCTCGTAGCGGTCGCGGAGGCCCTTGAGGATCTCGATGGTGTGCGGCAGCGACGGCTCGGCGACCTGGATGGGCTGGAAGCGGCGCTCGAGGGCGGCGTCCTTCTCCAGGTACTTGCGGTACTCGTCGAGCGTGGTGGCGCCGATGGTCTGCAGCTCACCGCGGGCGAGCATCGGCTTGAGGATGCTCGCGGCGTCGATCGCGCCCTCGGCGGCGCCCGCACCCACCAGGGTGTGGAGCTCGTCGATGAACAGGATGATGTCGCCGCGGGTGCGGATCTCCTTGAGGACCTTCTTCAGCCGCTCCTCGAAGTCACCGCGGTAGCGGGAGCCCGCGACCAGGGCGCCGAGGTCGAGGGTGTAGAGGTGCTTGTCCTTGAGGGTCTCGGGCACCTCGCCCTTGACGATGGCCTGGGCCAGCCCCTCGACGACGGCGGTCTTGCCGACGCCGGGCTCGCCGATGAGGACCGGGTTGTTCTTGGTGCGGCGGGACAGCACCTGCATGACCCGCTCGATCTCCTTCTCGCGCCCGATGACCGGGTCGAGCTTGGACTCGCGCGCCGCCTGGGTCAGGTTGCGCCCGAACTGGTCCAGGACGAGCGAGGTCGAGGGCGTGCCCTCGGCCGGACCGCCTGCGGTGGCGGTCTCCTTGCCCTGGTAGCCGGAGAGCAGCTGGATGACCTGCTGCCGCACCCGGTTGAGATCGGCACCCAGCTTGACCAGGACCTGGGCGGCGACGCCCTCGCCCTCGCGGATCAGGCCGAGCAGGATGTGCTCGGTGCCGATGTAGTTGTGGCCGAGCTGAAGGGCCTCGCGGAGCGACAGCTCCAGGACCTTCTTGGCACGGGGAGTGAAGGGAATGTGCCCGGACGGGGCCTGCTGGCCCTGGCCGATGATCTCCTCCACCTGCTGGCGGACCGCCTCGAGCGAAATCCCGAGGCTCTCCAGGGCCTTAGCGGCGACACCCTCACCCTCGTGGATCAGGCCCAGGAGGATGTGCTCGGTGCCGATGTAGTTGTGGTTGAGCATCCGGGCTTCTTCCTGAGCCAGGACGACAACCCGCCGCGCACGGTCGGTGAACCTCTCGAACATCGTTAATCGCTCCTCAGAGCGGTCAGGCAGATCGGGGACGGTCCCCTCCCTGTCCTTCCGCATGCTAGTCCCGCGAGACGGGACAGCTCATTCCAACTGCCGACATCCGTCCGGATCACCCCCGCGTCGGCGGGGAAACCTGCTGCCGAACAGTCCGACATCTCCTCCAACCCGATGGTGGGAGACGATGTTCCCGCAGGCCAGGCATATACGCCCACCACCACTACGCCGATGGCGAACGCTCGCTTGATCCGGCGTGCCCGCTCACTGCCCCCGGTGGTGCGCTCCGCGCCCCGCTGTACCGCCTCTCCCCATGGGGAAAGTCTTACCCCCGTGCACTGACACTCCATGCGGCGCGAGCCCGTTCACTCCGCTACGGGCGAACACCCTCGCACTACCCGGAGCCCCTGTGCGCCCCTCCAGTTCTATACGCAGCGTGCCCGAATATGAACCCTGCGTAACCCAACGGAGTTGGCTCAGTTGCACCGTTCATGACTGCTGCCCTCCCCGGCCCTCGCTCCCCGGCGGGTTCCGCGCCTCCGCCCGGTACGCCCCACCGATGGCGTCGGTGGTACGAACGCGAGCTCGGCTGGCCCGCCGCCGGCGACCGGCCCGTGGAGCTGCTGACCGGGGTCCGGTTCGATGCCCTGGGCCTGCCGGCCGACGCGGGGTTCGCGGTGCTCGGGCGGGTACGGCCCACGGGGCCGGTCGCGCTCGACGAGCGGGCCCGGAAGCTGTGGTTCCTGACCGCCGTGGGCACCGCGGACGAGCTGCCCGGGCTGCTGGACTGGCTGGAGTGGGGCGGAATCGCCCTGGAGCTGACCACCCGGGGGGCCGGTGGCCGGATCCTCGCGCCCGCGCCTGCCGGTGGCGCGGCCGATGACGGCGCGGACCCGCCTTCCCTCATTGCCTCAAGGGCACGGGAGGTACCCCCGGCGCAGGAGGCCGTATGGTTGCGACCTCCCCGGCCGGGAAGCGAGGTGGAGCCGACCCTGCCGGTGTGCGGCCTCGGGGGCGGGGTGGGCGCCCCCGATCTCGTACGGCTGGTGAGCGCGGCGGCGACGGAGTGCCACCGGGCCCGGCTGCTGCGCGCCGACCGGGCACGCGGGGGGCAACCGACGGGAGATCAGCCGTTGGCCTTCTCGTACGCCTCACGGATGTCGGCGGGGACCCGGCCGCGGTCATTGACGTTGTAGCCGTTCTCCTTGGCCCAGGCGCGGATCTTCGCGGTGTCCTGGGCGCCGCCGGAGACGGCGCTGCGGACCTTGCCGCGCCCGCCCGCCGCACGGGCACCCGTACGACGGCCCGCCTTCACGAAGTTGGTGAGCGACTCCCGGAGCTTGTCCGCGTTGGCCGTGGAGAGGTCGATCTCGTAGCTCTTGCCGTCCAGGGCGAACGTCACGGTCTCGTCCGCCTCGCCGCCGTCGAGGTCGTCGACAAGAAGGACCTGAACCTTCTGCGCCACGGGGGATTCCTTTCATCAGCAGAAAAGGGATTACGGAGGAATAGCAAACCGCCTTTCCCTGAAAAACACAAACCCCCGGGGAAGGTTCAGCTGTCCATCCGGACGGGAAGGGCGGCTTCCACGGCAGCACGATAGGGGCGCGATTCGGACATAGGGTCCGCGATCACAGATGCAGAAGCATCCGGCTGTTGCCAAGGGTGTTCGGCTTCACTCGTTCGAGACCCAGGAACTCGGCAACACCCTCGTCATAGGAGCGCAGCAGCTCGCTGTAGACATCACCGTCCACCGGGGTCTCGCCGATCTCAACGAAGCCGTGCTTCGTGAAGAAGTCGACTTCGAAGGTGAGGCAAAAAATGCGGCGCACGCCGAGCCAGCGCGCCGTCTGCAGCAGCTTGTCGAGTACCGCGTGACCGACTCCGCCGCCCTTGACCGCGGGATCGACCGCGAGAGTGCGCACCTCCGCGAGGTCTTCCCACATCACATGCAGTGCACCGCACCCGACGACGGTACCGTCATCATCCTGCTCGGCAACCCAGAACTCCTGGATGTCCTCGTAAAGAGTCACGGTGGCTTTGTCGAGCAGGATGCGGTCGCGCACGTACGCGTTGATGAGCCGGCGCACGGCGGGGACATCGGCGGTCCGGGCCCGGCGGACGGTGACGACTTTTGTGCTGGCGGACTCGGCAGACGCAGGAGGCATAACCGGACGCTATCGTCCGGCCTCCGGAGTGCCCGCGCCGGGATCGTCGAGTTGCGCGACCCGCATGGCATCGCGCAGGGCTTCGCGTTGTTCGGCCGACATCATGCCGAAGAAGGCGACGAGAGCGGCCGCGGGGTTGTCACTCAGGGACCATGCTTCGTTCATCAGTGCGGCAGAGTAGGCGGCCCGGTTCGAGACCGCCTCATATCGATAGGCGCGGCCTTCGGCTTCCCGCCGCAGCCAGCCCTTCTGATACAGGTTGTCCATTACGGTCATCACGGTGGTGTAGGCGATGGACCGTTCCTGCCGAAGGTCTTCCAGCACTTCTCGAACAGTGACCGGCCGGTTCCACTCCCACACGCGGGTCATGACGGCATCTTCCAGATCACCCAGGCGTCGAACCACACGCGAATAATAGTGGTAGATGTCTTGAATGCCGGTTTATTGCGGCGAGAAAAAGGGGCGTACGGACCGAGAAATGCGGTCTCGGGCCGTACGCCCGTTCAGGCGCGGGGCGCTGCCGTTGTTTTCCGGGGCGCGGCGTTCAGGCGCCGGCGCCGTTGGATTCCTGACGGCCCGCCTCGGAGCGTGCGAGTGCGGCATCGACGAACGCGTCTTCCTTGGCCTTGTTCGCACCGCCTTGGCTCTTGACGATCGTCACGACCAGCGCGATAAAGGCGACCGCCATCACCACGGGCGGGACCAGCGCGGCGACATAGTCCATGGCCGTCGGCTCCTTCTGGTTCTGGATTCGGTGGTTGAGCGACCCGTCCAGGTTACTGATGGCCCCTTCGCGGTGTCGGTCCGGGTGTCCCGGTCAGTCGTCGTTCCGGCCGGGGGTCCGGGGGGCGCTCCCCGGGGGTGCGCAGCACGCCGGTGCCAGCCGGGCCCCGGGGGGCGGGGCGGGCTTGCGGCGGGGCGGGAAGACCTCGCCCGGGGTGGGAATGGGGCGGTCGGGCCGCGGCGCCTTCGGCCCGGGGGTGGGCGGCGGAGTGTTGGGCTTGTCCGGCTTGGGGCCCGGCTTCCGGCCGCCCGGCGTGGGCTCGGGTGCGGGCGCATCCCCCGACCCGGCCGGTGCGGCGCCCGGCGCCCGGCCGGCCGGCCGGCGGGGGTGACAGGGGCGGGGCCGGGCCGGCGGCACGGTCGCGGCGGCCCAGGCCGCCTCGGTCAGCCGCTCACAACGCCGCAGCAGCGCCTGGCGGCGGACGGACTCGGCGTCGCCGGACGGGGTGGCGCAGAGCACGCGCAGCGCGGCCAGGTCCTCGGCGCCGGGCCTGAGGCCCGCCGCGAGGGCGTCCTGGAGCCGCTCCACATAGCCGGGCGCGGTGCCGGGCAGAGCTGTGCGGTAGCGGGCGAGGTCGGCGCGGAGGAAGGCGCGCAGCCGGCCGCCCTCGCGGGCGGCCTCGTCCACGGCCGCCACCAGCCGGAGACAGTCGCGCAGGTCCGCGTCCCGTTCGAGGCCGGGGCGCCGGACGAGGGAGTGGGGTTGAAGAGCGATGGCGAGGGCACGGCGCAGCACGCGCAGCTCGTTCGCGCTGAACGCCATGCCGCCGCGGGATCCATAGGGCGTGGGCATGGGGCGACTTTAAGTGCTAAACGGACAAAATTCGCTTAGCGTGGCGTTCTTGGCGTGGCTCCCGCTGCTTCCCCCTACGCCCGGGCGATATTGCGCTCGTACACCAGCCGCAGTCCGATGAGGGTGAGCCAGGGCTCGTGCTCGTCGATGACGGTCGCCTCGCCGAGCACCAGCGGGGCCAGCCCTCCGGTGGCGATGACGGTGACGTCGTCCGGGTCCTCGGCCAGTTCCCGGGCGATGCGGTGGACGACGCCGTCGACCTGGCCGGCGAAGCCATGGATGATGCCGGACTGCATGGCCTCGACCGTGTTCTTGCCGATGACGCTGCGCGGCCGGGCCAGTTCGATCTTGCGGAGCTGGGCGCCCTTGACGCCCAGCGCCTCGACGGAGATCTCGATGCCGGGCGAGATCACCCCGCCCGCGTACTCGCCGCGCGCGCTGACCGCGTCGAAGGTGGTGGCGGTGCCGAAGTCGACGACCACACAGGGCCCGCCGTAGAGCTCGACGGCGGCGACCGCGTTGACGATGCGGTCCGCGCCGACCTCCTTGGGGTTGTCCATGAGGATCGGCACACCGGTCTTGACGCCGGGCTCGACCAGCACGGCGGGCACATCGCCGTAGTAACGGCGGGTCATCTCGCGCAGCTCGTGCAGCACGGAGGGGACCGTGGAGCAGATCGCGATGCCCTCGATGCCCTCGCCCAGGTCCTCGCCGAGCAGCGGGTGACGCCCCATCAACCCCTGGAAGAGCACCGCGAGTTCATCGGCGGTGCGGCGGGCGTCGGTGGAGATGCGCCAGTGCTCGACGATGTCCTCGCCGTCGAACAGGCCGAGAACGGTCTGGGTGTTGCCGACATCGATGGTGAGCAGCATCAGCGGACGTCCCCCTGCGGCTCCTCCCGGAGGTCCAGCCCTATGTCGAGGACCGGTGCCGAGTGGGTGAGCGCGCCGACGGAGAGGTAGTCGACCCCGGTGCCGGCGTAGGCACCGGCGTTGGCGAGGGTGAGCCGGCCCGAGGACTCCAGCCGGGCGCGCCCCGCGACCAGCGCGACGGCCTCGCGGGTCTGTTCCGGGGTGAAGTTGTCCAGCATGATCAGGTCGGCGCCCTCGGCGAGGACCGGCGGGATCTGGTCGAGCCGGTCGACCTCGACCTCGATCTGCAGGTCGGGGAACTGCTCCCGGACGGCCTTGAACGCCGGGGCGACGCCGCCCGCGGCGACCACGTGGTTGTCCTTGACCAGCGCGGCGTCGGACAGCGACATCCGGTGGTTGACGCCACCGCCGCAGCGCACCGCGTACTTCTCCAGGGCGCGCAGCCCGGGGGTGGTCTTGCGGGTGTCGCGGACGGCCGCGCCGGTGCCCTCGAGCGCGTCGGCCCAGGCGCGGGTGGCGGTGGCGATGCCGGACAGCCGGCTCAGCAGGTTGAGGGCGCTGCGCTCGGCGGTGAGCAGGTCGCGGGTGCGGGTGCGGACCGAGAGCAGCTTCTGGCCCGGCTGCACCCGGTCGCCGTCCTCGGCGTGCCGCTCGACCTCGAGTTCGTCGGTACAGACGACGGAGAGGATCGCCTCGGCGATCCGCAGCCCGGCGACGGTGCCCGCCTCGCGGGCGGTGAAGTCGCCGGTGGCGACGGCGTCTTCGGGGACGGTGGCGACGGTGGTGACGTCCACGCCGCCGTCCAGGTCCTCCTCGACGGCCATGGTGGCGACTTCCTCGACCATGATCGGGTCCAGCCCGGCCTCGACCAGCAGCCCGGCGAGCGTGTGGTCGAGCCCGCACTCCCAGTCGAACGCCCCGGTGGCACAGGGGCAGTCGGCGGGGCAGCCGGGTTCCTCGATGGTGGTGAGCTTGTACTGGAGGTTCTCGGGGATGCTCACGCGATGCTCCTTGCGGGGAGGGGGGTCTCAGGCGGGAAGGCGGCCGATTCGGTGCCGGCGACGGCAAGCGTACGGTCCGGGCGCAGGGTCACGAGGAGGTGCCGGCGCCAGCCGTCGTCGTCGCGGTCGGGGTGGTCCTCGCGCCAGTGGCTGCCGCGGGTCTCCTCGCGGCGCAGGGCAGCGGCGACCAGCACCCGGGCGACCAGGAGCAGATTGGTGGCCTCCCAGCTCTCGGTGCCGGGTTCGGCCGCCTTGCCGTCCTTGCCGTCCTTGTCGCCCCGCAGCGGGGTGCGCTGGATGCGGTCGAGCCGCCGGGCGGCGGCGGCCAGGCTTTCAGCGGAACGGAGGACTCCGGCACCGGTGGTCATGATGCGCTGGATCGTGTGGCGGTCCTCGGGGGCGACCAGCGGCTCGCCCGGCTGCCGCGGGCTCACCGCCTCACCCGGCGTCCGGGCGGTGCCGGCGATGTCCGCCGCGATGCGCTCGGCGAAGACCAGGCCCTCCAGCAGCGAGTTGGAGGCGAGGCGGTTGGCGCCGTGCACCCCGGTGCAGGCGGCCTCGCCGCAGGCATAGAGGCCGGGCACGGTGGTGCGGCCGGACAGCCCGGTGCGTACGCCGCCGGAGGCGTAGTGCGCGGCGGGCGCGACCGGGATGAGCCCGGCCACCGGGTCGATGCCGTGTGCGCGGCAGGCGGCCAGGATGGTCGGGAAGCGCTCGGCCCACATCGCCGCCCCGAAGTGGCGGGCGTCCAGGTACATGTGCTCGGCGCCGGTCTCGCGCATGCGGCGCATGATGCCCTTGGCGACGATGTCGCGGGGGGCCAGCTCGGCCAGCTCGTGCTGTCCGGTCATGAAGCGGTGGCCGTCGGCGTCCACCAGGTGGGCGCCCTCGCCGCGCACCGCCTCGGAGACCAGGGGCAGTTGGCCCTCGGCGTCCGGGCCGAGCCAGAGCACGGTCGGGTGGAACTGGACGAATTCCAGGTCGGAGATCTCGGCCCCGGCGCGCAGGGCGAGCGCCACGCCGTCGCCGGTGGAGACGGCGGGGTTGGTGGTCGCGGAGAACACCTGGCCCATGCCGCCGGTGGCCAGCACGACGGCACCGGCCCGTACCGCGCCGACGCCGTCGTGCTGGCCCTCGCCCATGACGTGCAGCGAGACGCCCGCGGCCCGGCCCTCGGCGTCCTTGAGGAGGTCGAGGACCAGGGCGTGCTCGATGGTCTCGATCCCGGCGTCCCGGACCGCGGCGACCAGCGCCCGGGAGATCTCGGCGCCGGTGGCGTCGCCGCCCGCGTGGGCGATGCGGCGGCGGTGGTGGCCGCCCTCCCGGGTGAGCAGGATCTCGCCGGAGACGGCGTCGGTGTCGAAGCGGGCGCCGGTGGTGATCAGCCTGCGCACCGCGTCGGGGCCCTCGGTGACCAGGGCTCGTACCGCCTGCTCGTCGCAGAGTCCGGCACCGGCCACCAGGGTGTCGTCCAGGTGCTGGGCGGGGGTGTCGCCCTCGCCCAGCGCGGCGGCTATGCCCCCCTGGGCCCAGCGGGTGGAGCCGTCGTCCAGCCGGGCCTTGGTGACCACGGTGACCTTCGCCCCGGCGGCGGCGCAGCGCAGCGCGACGGTGAGCCCGGCGACGCCGGAGCCGATGACGACCACATCGGCGTCCACGGACCAGCCGGGTCGGGGTGCGTCCAGCCGTATGCCGCTCATGAGCGCGCTCCGAACTCCAGGGGGACGTTGTCGATGAGGCGGGTGGTGCCCACCGTGGCGGCGACGGCCAGTACGGCCTCGCCGGTGTGGTCGTCGGGAACCTCGGTGAAGTCGGCCGGGTCGACCAGCGCCAGGTAGTCGAGGACGACGGGCGGTTCCAGGGTGGCCGCCCGGTCGAGGACCGCACGGGCGGAGCGGCGTACGGCCGCCGGACCGAGCCCGGCGGCGTCGGCGGCGGTCAGCAGGGCGCGGGAGAGCTCCAGCGCGGCGGCCCGGCCGGCGGTGGAGAGGTAGCGGTTGCGGCTGGAGAGGGCGAGGGCCGCGCCCTCGAGTACCGTGCCCTCCCGGACGGTCGGCACGCCGACGATCCCGACCGGGAAGTTGAGGTCGCGCACCATCCGGCGGATCAGCGCCAGTTGCTGGGCGTCCTTCTGCCCGTACAGCGCCAGGTCCGGGCGGGTGAGGTGCAGCAGCTTGGCGACGACGGTCAGCATGCCGTCGAAGTGGCCGGGCCGGTGCGCGCCCTCGAGCCGCTCCCCCATGGGTCCCGCGGTGATGCGGACCTCGGGCTCCCCGCCGGGGTAGACCTCGGCCACGGACGGGGCGAAAACGGCATCGGCGCCGGACTTCCCGGCGAGCAGGATGTCCTCGTCGAGGGTGCGCGGGTAGCGGTCCAGGTCTTCGCCGGGGCCGAACTGCAGCGGGTTGACGAAGACGGTGACGACCACCTGGCCGTCCTCCGTCACCAGCCGCCGGGCCTCGCGGATCAGGGTGGCATGGCCCTCGTGCAGGGCGCCCATGGTCATCACCACCGCGCGGCGGCCCCGGTGCGGCAGGGCGTGCAGCTCCTCGGCATCGCGCACGAGCCGGACGGGCCGGGTGGTCCGGGTGGTCCGGGTGGTCAACGGGATCCTCCGTCCGAGAGGACGCCTAGCAGGTCCTCCGCCAGTTCCGGCTTGAGCAGGCCGTGCGCCAGCGCGCGGTCCGCGGTGGTACGGGCCATCGCCAGGTATCCGGCGACCGCGTTCGGCGCATGGGTGCGCAGCTCGGCGACGTGGGCGGCGACGGTGCCCGCGTCGCCGCGGGCCACCGGGCCGGTGAGGGCACCGTCACCGCTGCGCAGCGCGTTGTCGAGGGCCGCGCCGAGCAGCGGGCCGAGCATCCGGGCCGGGGCGGTGACCCCGGCCGTGCGCAGCAGCTCCATCGCCTGGGCGATCAGGGTGACCAGGTGGTTGGCGCCGATGGCCAGGGCCGCGTGGTAGAGCGGCCGGGCGTCCTCCTCGATCCACTCGGGCTCGCCGCCCATCTCGATGACCAGCGCCTCGGCCGCGAGCCGCAGTTCCTCGGGCGCGGTGACCCCGAACGAGCAGCCGGCCAGCCGCTGGACGTCCACCGCGGTGCCGGTGAAGGTCATCGCGGGGTGCAGGGCCAGCGGCAGGGCGCCCGCGCGGCGCGCCGGGTCGAGCACGGCGGCGCCATGGCGGCCCGAGGTGTGCACCAGCAGCTGTCCGGGACGTACCGCGCCGGTCTCGGCGAGACCCGCGACCAGGTCGGGGAGGACGTCGTCGGGCACGGTGAGCAGTACCAGGTCGGCTCGCGCCAGCACCTCGGCGGGGGTTACCACGGGTACGCCCGGCAGCAGCTCGGCGGCCCGGCGCAGCGAGGCGTCGGAGACGCCGGAGGCGGCGACCGGGCGGTGCCCGGCGAGCTGCAGCGAGGCGGCGAGCGCGGGGCCGACACGGCCGGCTCCGACGACGCCTACGGTCAGCCGCGCGGGGCGTTCGCGGGCGCCGGCCGATTCGGGGGTGGGTGGTGCGTTCACGCGGCGGGATGCCTTCCGTTCCAGTCCGCGGGGGTACCGGACGATTCCGCTGCCATGCTACGCGCCGGGTGCGCTCGGCGGCTGCGGTGTTCCCGGGGCTGTGGACAATCTCATTGCGGCCGTCGGGTCCGGGCCGCGAGGATCCCGCCATGACCGAGGACATGACCGAGGAACGGCACGATGAGGTCCCGCCCGTGGACCGCGACCGGAGACTGGCGGCGCTGTGCGCCTCCGACCGGGTTCTGTCCCACATCCCGCTCGCCCTGACGATCGGCGAGCGGCTGGCCCGGCTGTCCGCCGAGGCGCCGCAGGTGTACGACCTCGACCGGGGCCCGGACTTCTACGGCGACGGGATCGTCGGCGATCTGGAGCGCCGGGTCGCGGAGCTGCTGGGCAAGGAGGCAGCCGCGTTCTTCCCCACCGGCACCATGGCGCAACAGGTGGCGCTGCGGGTGCATGCGGACGACCGGGACAGCGATGCAGTGGCCCTGCACCCGATGTCGCATCTGATCAGGCATGAGCGGGACGCCTATGCGGTGGTCAGCGGGTTGCGGGCGGTGCACACCACGAGTGCGCCGCGGCAGCCGACGGCGGCGGAGATCGAGGAGCTGGACGAACGCTTCGGGACGCTCGTCCTGGAACTGCCGCTGCGCGACGCGGGGTTCCTGCTGCCCACCTGGGAAGAGCTGAACGAGGTGGTGGAGGCGGCCCGGGAGCGCGAGGCCGCCGTGCACTTCGACGGCGCACGGCTGTGGGAGTGCGCCCCGCACTTCGGGGTCGGCCTGCCGGAGATAGCCGCCCTCGCGGACACGGTGTACGTCTCGCTCTACAAGTCGCTCGGCGGTATCTCGGGGTCGGTACTGGCGGGTCCGTCATGGCTGGTCGAGCAGGCGAAGGCGTGGCGGCACCGGTACGGCGGGAATGTGGTGCACCAGTGGCCGGTGGCGCTCACCGCGCTGGCCGGGCTGGAGCGCGAGCTGCCCCGGTTGCCGTCGTATGTGGCGCACGCGAAGGTTGTCGCGCGGGCGCTGGCTGAGGCGTTCGAGGCGGCCGGTGTGCCGTGGTTCCGGATACATCCGGACGTACCGCACACCCACCAGTTCCAGGTGTGGCTGCCGTATTCGCCGGAGGCCCTGGAGGAGGCCGGGACGCGGCTCGCGGAAGAGGAGCGTGCGGCGCTGTTCAACCGCTGGTCCACGGCGGAGATACCCGGCCTGGCGGTCACCGAGGTCACGGTCGGCGCCTCAGCGCTGGGCTGGACTGCGACGGACATCGGCGACGCGGTGGGCGCTCTGCTCGGCCGGGTCACCGGGGCGGCCACGGCGTAGCAGTCGCGCCCAGCACGAGCGGCGGCGGGCGGCGTGCTCGTCGACCACGGCGATGAATTCGCGCCAATCGCGGTACTCCCGCACAACCTGCCACTCGTTGCGGCCCGGCGCCGGCGGAGCGGGCGTCCGGTGCTGAGTGGCGCGGTAGCTGTCGAGCAGGTGCTGCTGGGATGCGTTCATGCCCTCACGGTGCGGCCGCCCGGCGGCGCTCGGCGCGTGGATTGACCAGGAACGTCAATCGAGGGCCGGTGGTCCGGAAACCGCCCCCACAATGGGTGCCATGAGCGTGACGATCGACATCACGGGCCTGCCGGCCGAGCGGGTGCTGTTCCGGGTCTCGCCACTGGCCGAGCTGGGCAACGCCCTGCACGTACTGGCCGAGCCCGCCCACCATCCCGGGCTGCACGGCTGGTCGACCTCGACCACCGCCGGTCTCAAGCCCGATCTGGCCGACCGGCTGTGCGAGGCGGACTTTCTGTGGGGTCCGGTCATCTCCGACATCATGATCCCGTTCGCCGCGCTCCCCGAGCTGGCCGGAATGCCCTGCACCACGCTCGCCGAAGAACTGGACATGACCGACCGGATCGACGACGAGCGGTTCGTGGGCGCCGCCCTGGAGATCAGCTGCGTAAGCCACTACTCCACGAACGGCGCCTCGCCGCTCACCGACGCCCGCTCCCGCTCCGAGGCCCTGGACCGGGCCGCGGCGCGCGGCCCCCGGCAACTGGAGTTCGCCCGGCGGCTGCTGGACGACCCGCCGGTCGTCCGGGCCTGGATCCGCCGCCTGTTCGAGGACTGCGAGCAGGCGTTCTTCGGGGACGTCTGGCAGCGCGTGGGCATCCAACTGGCCACCGACGCCCGGCACAAGACGGAGGTGCTGCAGCGCAAGGGGCTGCGCGAGGCACTGGCCGAGGTGTCCCCGGCCGTCCACCTGGACGAGGACCGCACCCGGATCACCATCGACAAGCTCAGCAGCGGCCGGACGACGGCCGTCGACCCGGCGGTCGGCGCGGGCGTCACGTTCGTACCGTCCTCCTTCGGCTGGCCCCATCTGATGGTGCTGCACGCACCGGGCTGGCGGCCGGTCGTCCACTACCCGGTCGCCGCGCCCGAACTGGCCGGCCCGGCCTCCCTCGACCTGCTGAAACTCCGCATGGAGGCACTCGCCCACCCGATGCGGATCCGGATCTGCCGCAATCTGGCCCGCACCGCGTTCACCACCGGTGAGCTGGCAGCCGAACACGGCATCAGCGCACCCGAGGTGTCCCGCCACATCACGGTGCTGAAGAAGGCCGGGCTGCTGACCACCCGGCGGCGCGGCCGCTATGTGCTGCACCAGCTGGACCTGACGGTGGTGGCCCGGCTGGGCAGCGACTTCCTGGAGGGCGTACTGCGTTGACCAGCGCGTGATCTCCGGCACGTTTGGCGCCGGGCGGCCGCGCCGGACGGACCCGGGCGGCAGACTGCCGCCATGAGCGAACGTTCCACGAGTGAACGAGTGGGCCCCGCCGTCACCTTCGGCCTGCTGGCCGCCTGGGCGGTGCACGACGCCGAGGAACTGGCCGCCATGGGCCGCTTCGCCCGTACCCGGATACCGGAGCTGCGCGAGCGCTTCCCGCAGGTGCCGGAGAAAATCTGGCGCGCGGTGGAGTCCACGGTGGGACGCGAATTCGCGGTGGCCGTCGGGGTGACGGCGACGGTGGTGGCCGCCGCGGCCGCCGACGGACGGCGCACCGGCGGGCGATCCGGGTTCTACCAGGCCACCCTCGACGGCTTTGGGCTGCACGGGCTGGTGCATCTGGCACAGGCCGCCGCCACCCGCGGCTACACGCCCGGCGTGGCCACCGCACCACTGGTCGTGGTGCCGTTCACGCTCTGGGCCCGGGCCCGGCTGCGGCGCGCCGGGGTGCTGCGCCCGTCGGGCGCGCGAGGCGCCGCCCGGGGCCTCGCGCTGGCCGGAGCGGCCACGGTCGGGGCCCATCTGGTGGCACGGCGGCTGGTCCGGCAGTAGCGGTTACGCGGCCGGACCGCCGCCGGCCCGCACCAGGCCGCTCTCATAGGCCATCACCACCACCTGCACCCGGTCCCGCAGGCCCAGCTTGGTGAGGATGCGCCCCACATGGGTCTTCACCGTCGCCTCGGACAGCACCAGCCGCGCCGCGATCTCGCCGTTGGACAAGCCCTGGGCCACCAGCAGCAGCACCTCGCGCTCGCGATCGGTGAGGCGGCTCAGCTCCGGGCCGGCCGGGGTGTCCCCGGCACTCGGCAGCATCGGGGTGAAACGGTCCAGCAGCCGCCGGGTGGTGCTCGGTGCGACGACCGCGTCGCCGCTGTGCACCGCCCGGATGGCGCCGAGCAGTTCGGCGGGCGGCACGTCCTTGAGCATAAAGCCGCTCGCGCCGACCTTGAGCGCGGAGAAGGCGTACTCGTCCAGGTCGAAGGTGGTCAGGATGAGCACCTTCGGCGGGTTCTCCTGGGCACAGATGCGCCGGGTCGCCTCCACTCCGTCCAGCCTGGGCATGCGCACATCCATCAGGACCACATCCACGGCGGTGGCCCGCAGGACCTCCAGCGCCTCCGCGCCGTCCCCGGCCTCGGCGACGACCGTCATGTCGGGCTGGGCCGCCAGCACCATGCGGAAGCCGGTACGGAGCAACATCTGGTCATCGACCAGCATGACGCGGATGGACATGCGGGGATCCCTTTCGTAGTGGTCAGCCGTTCAACAGCGTGGTCAGCGGCCCGGTTTGGCCGGCAGCAGCACGCTGATCCGGAACCCGCCGCCCGGACGCGGTCCCGCGTCCAGCGTGCCCCCGATCATGCCAACGCGCTCGCGCATCCCGATGAGGCCGTGCCCCATACCGTCCGCGCCACCCGATTCATACAGCTCGTGCTGGGCGCCCCGCCCGTCGTCCTCGACCAGCAGGCCCAGCCCGTCGTCGAAGTAGGTCAGGCACACGCTCGCCCCCACATCCGGCCCGCCGTGCTTGCGGGTGTTGGTGAGCGCCTCCTGCACAATGCGGTACGCGGTCAGCTCCACCCCGCTCGGCAGCGGCCGCGCGGAGCCCTCGACCCGGTAGTCGACCGGCAGCCCGGCGCCCCGCACCTGCTCGACCAGGTCGTCGATCTGCCCCACATCGGGCTGCGGGACATACTCTCCGCCGACGGCGCCGCCCTCCTCGGTGCGCAGCACGCCCAGCAGCCGGCGCATCTCGGCGAGGGCCTGGCGGCCGGTGCCGGAGATCGTCTCCAGGGCCTGCTTGGCCGTGTCCGGCGAGGAGTCCAGGACATAGGCCGCGCCGTCCGCCTGCACCACCATGACCGAGACATTGTGGGCGACCACATCGTGCAGCTCGCGGGCGATCCGGGCGCGCTCGGCGGTGACCGCCATCTTCGACTGCTGCTCGCGCTCCCGCTCCAGCCGCTCGGCGCGCTCCTCCAGCTGCGCCCAGTAGGCGCGGCGGGTGCGCATCGAGTCGCCCAGCACCCAGGCGAGGATGAACGGGACCGCGCCGAAGCCGATCGAGATCAGGTTGTGCATCGGACCGGTGTTGTACTCGTCCGGCCAGCGCAGGAAGTAGAGCACCGGCGCCAGCAGCCCGCCGAACAGCGCGAAGCGCGAGGCCCAGCGTTTGTTGCCGGACGCCACGGTGTAGACGATCACCAGCATGGCGAAGTCATAGACGTTCGCCTCGACATCGAGGGCGAGCTGGGCCACCCCGGTCAGGGTGGCCAGCAGCAACATCTGCACCGGCGCCCGCCGCCGCAGCGCGACCACCACGGACATGGCGCAGGCCACCAGGGCGACGATCAGCCGCTGCCTCGTGGAGCCCACCGTCCCCGCAGCAGCCATGGCCCCCAGCCCCAGCAGCATCAGGGCCCAGGTGCTGTCCACCCCGATGGGGTGTCTGCGGAGGAAGTCGTAGAGGCGCTGCACGTCACCCAGCGTAGGCATGCCCCGCTTGTGCGTGGGTCAGCCCGGCGATCGATCCCGCCCGTCCTCTTCTACTCCCCAAGGTGGAGGGCTCCCGGCCGCCAAGGGCGCATAGCGTGTGTATATGACATCCGGAACCCGCGGCTGGCGGGAGGCGGCACGGGCCGCCCTGTACGGGCCCGGCGGCTTCTATCGCCGCCCCGAGGGCCCCGCCGGGCACTTCCGTACGTCGGTCCACGCCTCCCCCCTCTTCGCCACCGCGGTGGTGGAACTGCTGCGCCGGGTCGATGCCGCGCTGGGTCACCCGGCGGCGCTGGCGTTCACCGATATGGGTGCGGGGCGCGGGGAACTCGTCAGCGCGGTACTGGACCGGTGCCCGTCCGAGCTGGCCGGACGGCTGCGCCCGTACGCCGTGGAGCTCGCCGACCGGCCGGCCGGGCTTGACGAGCGCATCAGCTGGCTGCGAACACCCCCCAAAGGAGTGACCGGTCTCCTCTTCGCCAATGAATGGCTGGACAACGTACCGCTGGACATCGCCGAGACGGACGGCGCGGGCACCCCCCGGCTGGTGCTCGTCGGGGACGACGGCGAGGAGCTGCCCGGCGCCCCGGTCTCCGGCGAGGACGCCGACTGGCTGGCCCGCTGGTGGCCCCTGGACGGCGCGCCCCCCGGCAGCCGCGCCGAGATCGGCCACCCGCGCGACGCGGCCTGGGCGCAGGCGGCCGGCAGCCTGCGGGGCGGGCTGGCGGTGGCCGTGGACTACGCGCATGAGCGCGCCGCCCGGCCGCCCTTCGGCACGCTGACCGGCTTCCGTGACGGGCGCGAGACCCGGCCGGTGCCGGACGGTTCCTGCGACCTCACCGCGCATGTGGCCCTGGACGCCTGCGCGGGCCCGTCCGCCACGCTGCTCGGCCAGCGCGCGGCGCTGCGCGCGCTGGGCGTGGACGGCCGCCGCCCGCCGCTCTCGCTCGCCTCCACCGACCCGGCGGCGTATGTACGGGCTCTGAGCAGCGCGGGCGAGGCGGCGGAGCTGACGGCCCCGGCCGGCCTGGGTGCCTTCGGCTGGCTGCTCCAGCCGGTGGGCGGGGCCTGCACGGACGTCCTCGCACCCGCCGACGGCGAATCCCCGGCGGCCGGCTGAGAAACTGACCCCATGACGGAGACGACAGTCGGCATCGGCGGCGCGGCCGAAAGCACCGACATGGTGCTGAACATCGGCCCCCAGCACCCTTCCACCCATGGCGTGCTCCGCCTCCGCCTGGTCCTGGACGGCGAGCGCATCGTCCAGGCCGAGCCGGTCATCGGCTATATGCACCGCGGCGCGGAGAAACTCTTCGAGGCCCGCGACTACCGCCAGATCATCATGCTCGCCAACCGCCACGACTGGCTGTCCGCCTTCTCCAACGAGCTCGGCGTCGTGCTGGCCGTCGAGCGCATGCTCGGCATGGAGGTCCCCGAGCGTGCCGTATGGACCCGAACCCTGCTGGCCGAGCTGAACCGGATCCTCAACCACCTGATGTTCCTCGGCTCCTATCCCCTGGAGCTCGGCGGCATCACCCCGGTCTTCCATGCGTTCCGGGAGCGCGAGGAGCTGCAGGCGGTCATGGAGGAGGTATCCGGCGGCCGGATCCATTACATGTTCAACCGCGTCGGCGGCCTGAAGGAGGACCTGCCCGCGGGCTGGCCCGGCCGCGCCCGGCACGCGGTGGCCGAGGTCCGCTCCCGGATGGACGTCTACGACCGGCTGGTGCTCGGCAACGAGATCTTCCGCGGGCGCACCCGTGAGGTGGGGGTGCTGTCCCCGGAGACCGTGCACGCCTATGGCGTCAGCGGCCCCATCGCCCGCGCCTCCGGTGTGGACTTCGACCTCCGCCGCGACGAGCCGTACCTCGCCTACGCCGAGCTGGCGGACACCCTCCAGGTCGTCACCCGCCGGGAAGGCGACTGCCTGGCCCGCTTCGAGTGCCTGCTGGAGCAGACCCACAACTCGCTCGCCCTGGCCGACGCCTGCCTGGACCGGCTGGCCGAACTCCCGCCGGGGCCGATCAACCAGCGGCTGCCCAAGGTGCTCAAGGCCCCGGAGGGGGCGACCTACGCCTGGACCGAGAACCCGCTCGGCCTCAACGGCTACTACCTGGTGTCCAAGGGCGACAAGACGCCCCACCGGCTCAAGCTGCGCTCGGCATCGTTCAACAACATTCAGGCGCTGGTCGAACTGCTGCCGGGCACGCTGGTCGCCGACATGGTGGCGATCCTGGGCTCGCTGTTCTTCGTCGTCGGCGACATCGACAAGTAGCCGGAGCCGACGGGCGGGCGGCGGTCGTCAGATCGCGCTGCGCAGCTCCGCCACATCGATCTGCTCGGTGTCGTCGTGCGCGGTCAGGTCGATGACCTCCCCGTCGGCCTCGGCGCTCGCCTTGGCCAGGGTCTCCTCGCCGACGACGTCCGCGAGGTCCTGTTCCTCGACGGGCTTGGGCTCGGCGGGCCTGGCCTCGGCGTCCCTGGGCGGCAGGGCGGGCTGCTTCCTGGTGCCGAAGAAGTCGAAGCCGCCCTGGGCGCGGGACGCGGGAGCGGGTCGCCGGGCAAGCGCACCGGACGGCAGGGCGCCGCGCGGGGCCCCGGTCGGCGCGACGGCGGTACCCGGCCGGACCTCTGCAGCCCCCGCCTCGGCGCCCGTCCCGGACTCGGCCTCCGGCCGGTCCTCGACCCCGGGCTTGGCTCCGGGCTTGGCTCCGGCATCGGGCCGTTCCCCCGCCTCGGGCGCGCGCTTGGCTCCGGCCTCGACCCCGGGCTGACGCGCCGCCTCGACCTCGCCCCTGGGCCGGACCACCAGCTCGGCCTGAACTCCCGTGCCCTCCGGCCCGGCCTGACCCTCCGTCCGCTCCCGCTCCTCCGTGCCAGCGCCGGCGCCGACGGCGACTGCGGCCTCCGCGGCCTGACGGGCCGCGTTGCGCTCCAGGCCACGGAGGGCCTCGGCGGCCTTGCGATAGGCCTCCGCGCCGGCCTCCCGCTCCGCGCGGGCCTGCATCGCGGACTCCAACGCCCGTGCGGCCCTGGGCACCCCGCTCTTGCCCCGGGTGCTCTCCAGCCGACGATCCTCCAGGACGCTGGCCCGCTCGGTCTCGGCGGTGGCGTAACGGCGCAGCAGATCCGCGTGTTCGGTACGGAGCCGGGCCAGCTCCGCACGCTTGCCGCGCAGCTTGGCCTCCAGCCGGGTGCGGGCCAGCCGGGTCTCGTCGAGATCCGTCTCCAGCTCGGCCAGCCGCTCGTCGGTCTTCCACTCGTCCCGCACCCGGGCGGCGGTGAGCTCGGCGACGCGCTTTCCCGCGGCCAGGTCCCAACGGCGCATCAGTATCGATCCGACCACCGCCGCCGCGGCCGCCGCGGCGGCCAGGCCACGTATGACGACCGGTTCACTCACCGTCCAGGCGCCGGCCGCGCAGGCGACCGATGTCGCAGCGACCAGCGAAGAGGGAAGAAGCCGGTGCAGGGATGTCGAATGGCGGTGGCGTCCTCGTGGCATGGCCTGAAACTTACCGTGCGTTGCTGCGAAAGTGTGACTCCACCACCAAAACGTTCCCTTGAACTTACGCCCCGCCTGCTTTCCCTACCCGCCCAGCAGCCCCTTGGACTTGAGGTACTGCGCGGCGACATCCGCCGGCTTCAGCCGCTCCGCGTCCACCTTCTTGTTGAGTTCGGAGAGATCGGCCGTGGTCAGCACCTTGTTGAGTTTGTTGAGCGCATCCGCGACCTGCTGTGCGCCGGCCTTCCGCGCATTCACCACCGGCAGGACGTTGTCGGAGTTCTGCAACTTCTTGTCGTCCTGCAGCGCGACGAGGCCGAACTGTTCCAGCGTGGCGTCCGTGGTGGTGGTGAGGACCATCTGGTCCTTGCCGCTCTTGACCGCCTGCTTGGCCTGGGTGCTGCCGACATCGAGCGGGTCGATGCCGGTGACGTCGATGCCGTAGGTCTTCTCCAGGCCCGGCTTGCAGAAGGGCCGCTGGGTGCATTCGTCGCCCGCCGCGAGCTTGATCGGCTCCTTTGACTTTCCAAGATCGGAAAGGGTCTTGAGCTGGTGCTTCGCCGCGAACTCCTTGCTCACCGCGAAGGCGTTCTGATCGACCGCCCGGCCCGGGTCCAGCACCTTGAGCCCACGGGGCTCGGCGAGTTTCCGCAGCGCCTTCACCGTGGCCTCGGGGTCGGCGGACGCGACCTCCCGGGCGTCCTTCCCGTTCTGCTTCTTGTTCAGGAATTCGGCGAGCGTTGCCGCATACTCCGGGACCACATCGACCTGGCCCTTCTCCAGAGCCGGTTCATACAGCTCACGGGCGTCCACGGTCTTGATCGACGTCGAATATCCGGCGTCCTTCAGCAGGCCCGCGTATATTTCCGCGAGCACCTTGGACTCGGTGAAGGACGCCGATCCGATGACCAGCGATCCCTGCCCCGGCTTGGCCGAACCACCGCCGCCCCCGCCCCCGGACTTCTCGAGGCTCTCGCCGCCGCACGCGGCGAGCCCGGCCGTCAGCGCGGCGACACCGGCCATTGCGAGCAGAGCCCGCCCGGTCCTCGTCCGACGCCGGTTGATCCTGGTCATGCCGCTCTCCCTATCCGTTTCGCCGGAAATCTCCGGCCGTCCGAACGCCTTGATCAGACGTCACCCAGGCCGCCCGCCACGGCCCGGCTCGATATGCGCTGCGCGCCCCGGCGGCGGGCCCGGGCGGTCAGCCGCTCCAGGGCCACGAACAGCCCCTCGACCAGCAGCGCCAGCACGGCCACCAGCAGCGCACCCGCCACCACCTGCGCGGTGTAGGTGAGCCGGAAGCCCGCCGTGATGATCCGGCCCAGACCACCGCCCCCGACCATGGCGGCGATCGAGACCGTGGCCACCACCTGCACGGCGGCCGACCGCACCCCGGTCATCACCATGGGGAGGGCCAGCGGCAGCTCGACCCGGCCGATCACCTGACGGCCCGACATGCCCATGCCCCGCGCCGCCTCGACCACATCCCGGTCCACCTCGCGCATGCCCACATAGGCATTGGTCAGCAGCGGTGGTATCGCGAAGAGCACCAGCGCGATGACGGTCGGCCAGGAACCGTACATGCCCAGCGGGCTGAGCGTCAGCAGCACCAGCACCGCGAAAGTGGGCACCGCGCGGCCCGCGTTGGAGATGTTCACCGCCAGCGCGCCGCCCCGGCCCGTGTGCCCCAGCAGGATGGCGATCGGCAGGGCTATCGCGCAGGAGATCGCCAGGCACACGACCGTCAGATAGAGGTGCTCGGCGAGGCGATGCCACACCCCGTCGCCACCGGACCAGTGCGACCCGGTGGACAGCCATGCCCAGCTGTCCGCGACGACTCCCATCAGGCCACCGCCCCCTTCTGCTTCTTGCCCGGCCACAGCCGCCGCTTCGGCCGGGCCCAGGGCGTCAGCAGCCGCTGCACCGACAGCAGCGCCAGATCCGCCACCACCGCCAGCAGCACACAGAGCACCGACGCGGTGAGCACCTGCGCCTTGAAGACGCTGTGCAGGCCCTCGTAGATCAGATTGCCCAGGCCCCCATAGCCGACCAGTGCACCGACCGTGGTCAGCGAGACGGTCGAGACCGTGGTGATCCGCAGCCCGGCCATCACGGCGGGCAGGGCCAGCGGCAGCTCCACCTCGAACAGCAGCCGGACCGGCCCGTACCCCATGCCGCGGGCGGCCTCGCGGGCCTCCTCCGGCACCGCGGCGAGCCCGGCCAGGATGTTCCGCACCAGAATCGTCAGCGAATACAGCACCAGACCGGTGATCACGACCGACACCGACAGCCCGAAGACCGGCACCAGCAGCGAGAACATGGCCAGCGAGGGCACGGTGTAGAGCACCGTGGTCAGCCCGAGCACCGGCCCGGCCACCCCGCGCCACCGCCGGGCCAGCAGCGCCAGCGGAAAGGCGATCAGCAACCCGATGACGACCGATGCCAGCGTGATGCCGATGTGCTGCAGCGTGGCATCCATCAGCTCCTGGCCGCGGGTCCGCACATACTCGCCGCAGATCCAGTCGTTGTCGATCAGGCAGTTCCCACCCGGCTCCGACATGTACGCTCACCTCCCCCTTGGCCTTCACCGACGGTTA
Organism: Streptomyces xingningensis; assembly: GCF_054957865.1. Lineage (NCBI taxonomy): Bacteria > Bacillati > Actinomycetota > Actinomycetes > Kitasatosporales > Streptomycetaceae > Streptomyces > Streptomyces xingningensis. The sequence continues at coordinate 28,073 of NZ_JBDJPF010000033.1, read as the reverse complement.
CTGGCGACCCTAACCCCGGGCACTGACAATCGCCTGTGGGCCGCCACACAACCGCAACAAACCCGGCGACGGATACCCGCACCATGCCCGCACAATGGGGAGCGTGATCCGTTTTGAGCACGTCACCAAGCGCTACGCCGATGGCACGACCGCCGTGGACGACCTGTCCTTCGAAGTCGCGGAGGGTGAGCTGATCACGCTCGTCGGACCGTCCGGCTGCGGCAAGACCACCACCATGAAGATGGTCAACCGGCTGATCGAGCCCACCAGCGGCCGCATCAGCCTGGACGGCGAGGACATCGCCGCCGCCGATCCCGTCGAGCTCCGCCGCCGCATCGGCTATGTGATCCAGCAGGTCGGGCTCTTCCCGCACAAGACCGTGCTGGACAACACCGCGACCGTCCCGCACCTGCTGGGCTGGCCGCGCAAGAAGGCCCGGGCCCGCGCCGCCGAGCTGCTGGACCTCGTCGGGCTCGACCCGTCCGTCTTCGGCGGCCGCTACCCCGACCAGCTCTCCGGCGGCCAGCGCCAGCGCGTCGGCGTGGCCCGCGCGCTCGCCGCCGACCCGCCCGTCCTCCTGATGGACGAACCCTTCGGCGCGGTTGACCCGGTGGTGCGCGAGCGGCTGCAGACCGAATTCCTGCGGCTGCAGTCACAGGTCCACAAGACCGTGCTCTTTGTCACACATGACATGGAGGAAGCCGTCCGCCTGGGCGACCGGATCGCCGTCTACGGCCATGGCCGCATCGAGCAGTTCGACGCCCCGACGGCCGTGCTCGGCGCCCCGGCCACGCCGTATGTCGCCGACTTCGTCGGGGCCGACCGCGGGCTCAAGCGCCTCTCCGTCACCTCGATCGAACCCGGTGACCTCGAACAGCCCCCGGTGGTCCACCTCGACGACCCGCTGTCCACCGCGGTCTCCCGGCTCGCCCGGGAGGGCTCGCGCTGGGCCGTCGTCCTGGACGACGAGGACAATCTGCACGGCTGGATCTCGGCCGACGCGATGGGCTTCGCCACCGAGGGCACGGTGCGGGATCACGCCCGCCACATGGACGCCTGGCTCCCGGTCGGCGCCTCGCTCAAGCAGGCGTTCAGCACCATGCTGCAGCACGACGCGGGCTGGATCGCCGTCCTCGACGGCGAGAACGCCGACCACTTCCTGGGCGTCCTCACCCCGGCCCGGCTGCACGAGGCGCTCCGGCGCTCCATCGGTGCGGATGCCCAGGGCGCCACGCGGGCCGAGGTGGACCTGAGGACCGTCCCGGGATCGTAGGACGCGCTCCCCCGAGGCCGCTCAGGCCGCGGGGGACGACGCGCCGCCGTCCTCGTCATCGTCCTCGGGCAGCTTGCAGACCCGCTCCATGAAGAACGCGGCCGCTATCACACACACGCCCGCCACCACGGACGCACCGGCATAGATCGCCTGGTCGCGGCGGGCCGGATCCTCCAGCCCCTCCATCAGCAGAAAGACGCCCACCCCGCCGTACGCCCCCGAGACCAGCGCCGCGACCAGCGCGCTCGCCTGCCCGAACACCACCGCCCGGGCGGCCAGCAGCGGGTCCACGCCCTTGGCGCCGGGCCGCCGCTCACGCTGCGCCCGCAGCCGGGACCGCAGCGAGAACGCGGTCGCGGTCAGCACGGCCGCGATGACGGCCAGCACGATCGGGGCCGCCACCGGCACCCGGGGCAGGGTGCCAAACGAATCCCACAGCCGGGCCCCCGCCCAGGAGAGCACTCCGGCCGCGGCGAACAGGCCGAACAGGACCCCGATCCGAAGTTGCTTCACCGAGCCGTCGCCCCTCATCGTCACTCGTCCTCAGCACTCACAAAAACCACACCCGCACCACCACACCGGCCCAACGGCTATTCGGGCAGCCTGAGTTCCAGATCCAGCCGGGGCCGCACACCGTCCCGGCCGACGCCGGTCAGCAGCTCGACGACCGGGCCACGTCCCGGAACCACGGCCTCCGGGTCCACGTCGTACCACGGAACCAGTACGAAGGCACGCTCGTGGGCCCGCGGATGTGGCAGCGTCAGCACCGGGTCGTCCGAAACGACGTCCTGATAGGTGACGATGTCGACATCGATGGTCCGCGGGCCCCAGCGCTCGTCGCGCACCCGCTCGAAGGCCTCCTCGATGGCGTGCCCGCGCTCCAGCAGCGAGGACGGCGGCAACGTGGTCTTCACCAGCACCACCGCGTTGTAATACGCCGGCTGGGAGCCCGGCTCCACGCCCCAGGGCTCCGTCTCGTATACCGGGGAGACCGCCTTGACCCGCAGGCCCGGCGTGTCCTCCAGGGCGTCGATGGCGCCCTGCAGCGTCTCCAGGCGGTTGCCGAGATTGCTGCCGAGCGAGATCACGGCGCGTTTGGGATTGCTCAGGGTCACATCGGCGGCGTCCACCTGCTCCACCACGGAGGCGGGCACCGGCTGCACGGTCGGGTCGCTGCTGCTCATACTCGGCTCCGGGTGATCGTGACGGTCACATCGTCGAAGGGCACGGTGATCGGGGCGTCCGGCTTGTGCACCACGACCTCGACCTCCTGCACCACATCGTGTTTGAGGCACTGCTCGGCGATCCGCTCGGCGAGGGTCTCGATGAGGTCCACGGGCTCCCCCTGGACGATCTCGACGACCTCCTCCGCGACGATGCCGTAGTGCACGGTCTTCGTGAGGTCGTCATCGGCCGCGGCCGACCGGGCGTCCAGGCCCAGCACCAGGTCCACGATGAAGGTCTGCCCTTCCTCGCGTTCCCGGGGGAACACCCCGTGGTGCCCGCGAGCCTTCAGGCCGCGCAGCGCGACACGATCCACACGAATCACTCCTGCTGGTCGTCGGATGGGGGCACCCCCATGCCCTCAAGGCTATGGGGGAGGGAGCGCCCGGCCAGGCCCGAACGTCGCCCGTCCCCGGCCTTCGACCGGGATACCCAACGTCGAATCTACCTGCGAGCACGGACAGTGCCCGCCCATGGGTGCCGGGACGGGAACGGCTGTGATGCCGGTCACCGGGCCCTGCCGCGTTTACCCCAAGAGCCGGTGGCCCACCCCTACCCGTCCTCGATACAGCTCGAACGAGTGGTCACATATCCCTCACACTGACGCACCGCCCGGCCGTGCGTCAGCCCAGCAGGCCCGGCTCGTCGCCGTTCTCGCCGTTCCCGGCCTCCTCGCCGCTCTCGTCCTCCCGCCCCGCCAGCACCGGCGAGCCATGGTGCGACCACACCTTCCACTGGGAGCCGACCCGCCGGAACACATTGGTCGCCACGACCAGCTGCCCCACCAGCGGGCCCAGCTCCCCCTCCGCCTCGGCGGGCGCCCCGCTGAGGATGTTCTCGGTGCAGGTCACCAGGGCGGTGTCACCGATGACCGACACCTCGACATCGGTGAGGAAGAACTGGATGTAGTCGGTACTGGCCATGATCAGCGCATAGGAGCGGAGCACCTCGCCCCGCCCGCGCAGCACCGGCCACCCGGGATGCACACAGGAGACCTCGGTGTCCCGGTCGTCCAGCCACATCCCGTCCATGGCCGCGGTGTCCCCGCGCTCCATCGCCTCGTACAGGGCGGTATTGGCGAGCTCGACCCGCTCGCCGTCCGTACGGGCGCTGCTCATGCGGGTCCCTCGCTCCGCTCGGGCCTGCGTGAGCAGGGCACATACCCCCTGATGACTCGGTCGCCCCGCTCCCTCACAGTGCCCCCTCGGCCGCACCCGACACCGCGCGCACCACGCGCACCGCGTCCGCGCTCGCCCGTACCTCGTGCACCCGCACCGCCCACGCACCGTCGCGCGCCGCGAGCGCGGAGACGGCGGCGGTGGCCGCGTCGCGCTCCCGGGCGGGTGGCGGGGCGCCCTCGTCATCGGCCAGCACCCGGCCGAGGAACCGCTTGCGGGACGCCGCGACCAGCACCGGCCGGCCCAGCTCCCGGTCCAGCCGGGCGAGCTCGGCGACCAGCGCCAGGTCGTGTTCGGCGGTCTTGGCGAAGCCCAGCCCCGGGTCCACCACGATGCGCTCCGGGTCGACGCCGCCCGCGACCACCGCGTCCACCCGCTGCCGCAGCTCGGCGAGGACCTCGCCGACCACATCCCGGTACACCGCCCGGCTGTTCATGTCCGCGCTGAACCCGCGCCAGTGCATCACCACGAACGGCACCCGGGCCGCGGCCACCATCGGCACCATCGCGGGATCCGCGAGACCGCCGCTGACATCGTTGACGAGCACCGCCCCGGCGTCGACGGCCGCCCGGGCGACCGAGGCCCGCATGGTGTCCACCGACACCGGCACCCCCTCGGCGACCAGTTCGCGCACCACCGGCACCACCCGGCGCAGTTCTTCGTCCTCGGCCACCCGCACGGCACCCGGCCGGGTGGACTCGCCGCCCACATCGACCAGATCGGCGCCGGCCTCGACCAGCGCCAGGCCGCGCTTGACCGCCGCGGTGGTGCCGAACCAACGGCCGCCGTCCGAGAACGAATCGGGCGTGACGTTCACCACACCCATCACCGCACAGCGGTCCCACTCCGGCAGGCCGACCGGCCCGATACGACCGCGCAAGGTACTCATGCCAACCAGCCTAGGGCGTGGCACGAGCGCGCTGCCCGGCGCCCGGAACGCACCGAGCCCTCCCCGGAAGGATCCGGGGAGGGCTCGAGGGTGCGCCGGGTCACGCGGCGCGGGTGATCTCCGCCTGCTCCACCTGGTCGTTCTCCAGGCCGGACGGCTTCGGCGGGGCCGGGCGGCGGCGCAGCAGCCGCGGCAGCTCCAGGAAGCCCTCCGCCTGCATCATCGCGAAGCCGATGCGCGGCAGGTCGCGGTTGTGCGGGAAGACGATGAAGCGCGGCTCCCAGCGGGGCCGGAACTTCTCGTTGAACTTGTAGAGCGACTCGATCTGGAACCAGCGGGAGAGGAAGATCAGCACCTTGCTCTGGATGCGCACCACCGGGCCCGCGCCCAGCTTGCTGCCGCGCTCGAGGGCGGAGCGGAAGAACGCGAAGTTCAGCGACATGCGCTTGATCTTCAGGTCGGGCGCGGCCTGCAGGAAGGCGACGATGAGCAGTTCGTTCATGCCCGGGTCGGCGCTGCGGTCGCGGCGCATCAGCTCCAGCGACGAGCCGTCCTTGCCCCACGGCACAAAGTGCTGCATGGCCTTGAGGTCACCGAACGGGGCGTCCTCGCCCTCCTCCGGGTCCTTGTGGGCGGTGGCGATGATGGCGTCCAGGTCCTTGGGGTCGCCGATCCGGCCCAGCGCCATGGAGAAGCCGCGCTCCTCGTCGGTGTCGCGCCAGGCGTTGGCCGCCTTCTGGACGGCCGCCAGCTCCTCGGCCGAGAGGTCGCCGACCCGGCGCACCTTGGTGGTGTAGCCATTGCGCTCGATGCGCTTGACCATCTGGCGGACATTGCGCATGGAGCGTCCGGTCAGGGTGAAGTCCGCCACATCGACGATGGCTTCGTCGCCCATCTCCAGGGCGTCCAGCCCGGTCTCGCGGGTCCACACCTCGCCACCGGTCTCGCTGCAGCCATTGACGGCGGGCGTCCAGGAGTGGCGCCTGGCCAGCTCCATGAACTGCTCGATGGCGCCCGGCCAGGCCTCGACGTCGCCGATCGGGTCGCCGCTGGCGAGCATCACGCCGGAGACCACGCGGTAGGAGACGGCCGCCTTGCCGGTCGGGGAGAAGACCACGCTCTTGTCGCGGCGCAGCGCGAAGTGGCCGAGCGAGTCGCGGGCGCCGTGCTTGTCGAGCAGTTCGCGCAGCTTGTCCTCGTCCTCCTCGGTGAGGACGGCGGCGGGGTGCTCCGGGCGGAAGACCAGGAAGACGGTGGTGACGAGGGTCAGCAGGCCGAGGGCGCCGAGGGAGTAGCCGACGGTGTAGTCGACATTGTCGGTGTAGCGGATCGAGCCCTCGAAGCCGAAGAGGCCCCAGATCACATGCTCGATCTGCTCGAGGATCGGCGGGTCACCGATCATCTGGTCCGGGTGCGAGGTCACGATCACCCAGCCGAGGCCGAAGCTGGCCCCGCCCATGAACACAAAGTTGGCCAGCGCCTTCCAGCGGCTGCGCGGGTCCGGCAGCGCGGTGAAGGAACTCTTGCGCCACATCAGGTAGAGGAAGAGCAGCAGGGAGAAGGCGGCGCCCATGTAGGAGTGCCGGTAGATCAGGTGCGCGGCCACGCCGACCGGCAGCACCAGCACGGCGGCGAGCCAGGCGCGCTGCTTGGCGCGCTTGAGCCCGTGCGCGAGCATCAGCAGCAGGATGCCGACGACTATCGAGGCGGCGGGCGCGAGCTGGGTGACCGCACCGGGCAGCACCTCGGCGAGGGCGTGCACCCTGCTGAAGCGGACGCGGGGGAAGACGCCGGCCGCGATGTTCATCAGGCCGATAAGGGCGGCGACCGTGCCTACGACCAGGGGAACGTTCTCCGGCTTCGGGCCCTTCGCCATGCGCGCAAGCCACGACAGCCTCGTCGGTCCCGAAGGAACCTCGTCGGACTTTTTGCCATCTACCCTGACAGACATCTCTTCCCGTCGTCCATGTCGAGTGGGCCTGCGGCATCTGGTCGGCAGCGCCCGGACAATGTGCGCCCTATAGGACGACGGTTTCGGGGCTGAGGTTCCGCCGGGGCCGGGCCCGGAAAAAGTAACCATTCCGCGACTCGGGCGCCGGGTCGCTCGGCAGAAAGCACCTCATGGGTCTCACCAGCAAGACAGTTCTACTGCTGGCCGTCGTTTTGGCGGTAGTGCTCTTCGCTCTGACGATCTGGCTGTGGCCGCGGCTGGGTAAGCGGAGCGTGGGCTCCGTGTTCGCCCGGATCGGCATGCTCGTCGTCACCCAGCTGACGCTCTTCGCCTCGATCGGGCTGTGGGCCAACCAGTCCTTCGGTTTCTACGCCTCCTGGGCCGACCTCTTCGGCCAGGAGCAGGACCAGGGCGTGGTGATCGACCACAGCGCGGGCGCCAAGCAGATCAAGGTCATGGGCGTCCAGCAGGTGAACGTGCCCCGGGCCACGGTGCCGCGGGTCGCGGGCCAGATCGAGAAGGTCAACATCCAGGGACCCGAATCAAAGATCGCCAGCCCGGCCTTCATCTACCTTCCGCCGGAGTACTTCCAGCCGGAATTCGCCAACCGCAAGTTTCCCGCCTCCGTCGTGCTGACCGGCTACCCCGGTACCGCCGAGGCCCTGATCAAGGGGCTGCACTACCCGCAGACGGCGCACAAGCTCGCCAAAGAGAAGAAGATGCAGCCCACCATCCTGGTGATGATGCGGCCGACCGTCGCGCCGCCCCGGGACACCGAGTGCATGGACATACCGGGCGGTCCGCAGACCGAGACCTTCTTCACCAAGGATCTGCGGAAGGCGGTGTCCCAGCAGTACCGGGTCGGGACCAAGGCCGCGAACTGGGGCATGATCGGCGACTCCACCGGTGGCTACTGCGCCCTCAAGCTCGCGATGCGGCACCCCGGCGCCTACGGTGCCGCCGCCGCCCTTTCCGGCTACTACAAGGCCCCGCAGGACCCGACGACCGGTTCGCTCTTCAACGGCAGCAAGAAGCTGGAGAACGAGAACAACCTGATGTGGCGTCTGAAGAACAAGCCGCTGCCCAAGGTCTCGCTGCTGGTGACCAGCAGCAAGCAGGGCGAGCACAACTACAAGGACACCATGAAGTTCATCGAGCTGGCGGCCAAGCACCCGGCCCGGGTCTCCTCGATGATCCTGGAGAGCGGCGGCCACAACTTCAACACCTGGCGCCGAGAGATCCCCGGCACCCTGCAGTGGATGGGCAGCCGCCTCAGCGCGTGACCGCCCCTGTTCCCATGGCCCGCTGCCCACAGCGGGCCATTTTCTTCAGGGCCTGCCCCGTTCAACGGACGTGCTGCATTTACCGGGACACGATGAGGCTCATCGCCTCGGCCCGCGTCGCGGGGTCGCGCAGCTGGCCCCGCACCGCCGAGGTCAGCGTCTTGGCGCCGGGCTTCCGGATCCCCCGCATGGACATGCACATGTGCTCGCACTCGACCACCACCACAACGCCCCGGGCCTCGAGGATCTCCATCAGGGAGTCCGCGATCTGCGTGGTGAGCCGTTCCTGCACCTGCGGGCGGCGGGCATAGACGTCCACCAGCCGGGCCAGCTTCGACAGCCCGGTTATCTTGCCGCTGGTCGCCGGGATATAGCCGACGTGCGCCACTCCATGGAACGGCACCAGGTGGTGCTCACAGGTGCTGTAGACCTCGATGTCGCGGACCAGCACCATCTCGTCGTGCCCCAGGTCGAAGGTTGTGGTCAGCACATCCTCCGGCTCCTGCCACAGGCCCGCGAATATCTCCTTGTAGGCGCGTGCCACCCGCGCCGGAGTCTCCCGCAGGCCCTCCCGGTCCGGGTCCTCGCCGACCGCGATCAGCAGCTCGCGCACCGCGTTCTCGGCCCGCTTCTCGTCGAATTCGCCGACGGAATGCTCGGCGTCCAAGGTCACCGGGTCGGTCATGGAGTTCCCTCGTTCTCTCGTGCGTACGCGCCTGCGCGGCGGGCCGGTGTGCACATATGCGCGACGCCGCGCCCCCAAGGCTAAAACCTGGGTGACGCGGCATCCATTCCGGGCCCGATGGGACCGGATCAGCGCAAGCCGGCTCAGTTCTCCGGGTGGGCGTCCTCCGGGAGGGAGACCGACTCCACGGCGGCGACGCCGTTGTTGGTCGGAGCGAGCTCCTTGGGGGAGAGCACCGGCGGACGGCTGGAGGGCGTACGGCGCGAAGAACCCGTCCAGGCCGGGCGGGCCGGGCGCCTCACCACATGCTTGAAGATCTCGGCGATCTCCTCCTTGTTCAGCGTCTCCTTCTCCAGGAGGGCCAGAACCAGGTTGTCGAGGATGTCGCGGTTCTCGACCAGGATCTCCCACGCCTCGTTGTGCGCGGTCTCGATGAGCTTCTTGACCTCTTCGTCGACCAGGGCCGCGACCTCTTCCGAGTAGTCGCGCTGGTGCGACATCTCGCGGCCCAGGAAGGGCTCGGAGTTGTCGGAACCGAACTTGATCGCGCCCAGCCGCTCGGTCATGCCGTACTGGGTGACCATCGCACGGGCCGTGGTGGTGGCCTTCTCGATGTCGTTCGCCGCGCCCGTGGTCGGGTCGTGGTAGACGAGCTCCTCGGCCGCACGGCCGCCCAGCATGTAGGCGAGCTGGTCGAGCATCTCATTGCGAGTGGTGGAGTACTTGTCCTCCTCCGGCAGGACCATGGTGTAGCCGAGCGCGCGGCCCCGGGACAGGATCGTGATCTTGTGCACCGGGTCGGAGTTCGGGGAGGCCGCGGCCACCAGGGCGTGTCCGCCCTCGTGGTACGCGGTCATCTTCTTCTCCTTGTCGCTCATGATCCGGGTCCGCTTCTGCGGTCCGGCCACGACGCGGTCGATCGCCTCGTCCAGCATGTGGTTGTCGATCAGCTTCCGGTCGCTGCGGGCCGTCAGCAGGGCGGCCTCGTTCAGCACATTGGAGAGATCGGCACCGGTGAAGCCGGGCGTACGGCGGGCGACGGCCGCGAGGTCGACGTCCGGGGCGACCGGCTTGCCCTTCTGGTGGACCTTGAGGATCTCCAGACGGCCCTGCATGTCCGGGCGGTCGACGGCGATCTGCCGGTCGAAGCGGCCCGGGCGCAGCAGCGCCGGGTCGAGGATGTCGGGCCGGTTGGTGGCGGCGATCAGGATGACGCCGCCCTTGACATCAAAGCCGTCCATCTCGACGAGCAGCTGGTTGAGGGTCTGCTCGCGCTCGTCGTGGCCGCCGCCGAGGCCCGCGCCGCGGTGCCGGCCGACGGCGTCGATCTCGTCGACGAAGACGATGGCCGGGGCGTTGGCCTTGGCCTGCTCGAAGAGGTCGCGCACCCGGGAGGCACCGACGCCGACGAACATCTCGACGAAGTCGGAGCCGGAGATCGAGTAGAAGGGCACGCCCGCCTCGCCCGCGACGGCGCGCGCGAGCAGCGTCTTGCCCGTACCGGGCGGGCCGTAGAGCAGCACACCCTTGGGGATCTTGGCGCCGACGGCCTGGAACTTGGCGGGTTCCTGGAGGAATTCCTTGATCTCGTGGAGTTCCTCGACCGCCTCGTCGGACCCGGCCACATCGGCGAAGGTCGTCTTCGGGGTGTCCTTGGTGATCAGCTTGGCCTTGGACTTCCCGAAGTTCATCACCCGGGAGCCGCCGCCCTGCATCTGATTCATCAGGAACAGGAAGACCACGACGATCAGGACGAACGGCAGCAAAGAGAGCAGCACCCCGATGAACGGGTTCTGCTTCGATGTCGCGATGTTGTAGCCATCGGGCAGAACCTCGGAGCCGGGTTTGTTCCGGTCGACCTGGTTCTGGAGCATCGTCGAGATCATGACGCCCTGGTCACCGATGTAGTTCGCCTGGACCTTGCTGCTGCCCTTGATCTTCTGGCCGCTCTTGAGCTCGACCTTGATCTTGTTCTCGTCGCCGGTCGTCAGCTCGGCCGACTTCACCTTCTCCGACCGGATCGCTTGCACGACCAGTCCGGTGTCCACCGACTTGTAGCCGCCAGACGAGCCGACGACCTGCATCAACACGACCACGGCGAGGACGGCCAGCACGATCCACATGACCGGCCCACGGAAGTAGCGCTTCACGTCCATCCATACGGGGCGCAAGCGCCCCGTCCCTCCTGCCACAGTGAGGCACGGCCGGCCCTGATCGGGTTGCCTGTGCGTACGGTGTTCTGCTCGACCTTGCAGTGCTTGTAACTAAAACTGTTTGAAAAGACTGACCTTCGGACGGTACCTCAGCATTGTCACCCGGCGCCGCCGCAGACGGTCAACAAATCCGCCTTCCCATTCTCCAACGGCGGAAAACGGGAGACGGTTCCCGCTCAGCCGCCGTAGACGTGCGGCGCGAGCGTGCCCACGAAGGGCAGGTTGCGGTACTTCTCCGCGAAGTCGAGTCCGTAACCGACGACGAACTCGTTCGGGATGTCGAAGCCGACCCACTTCACGTCGAGGGTGACCTTGGCCGCCTCCGGCTTGCGCAGCAGGGTCACCACGTTGAGCGAGGCGGGCTCGCGGGAGCCGAGGTTCGACAGCAGCCAGGACAGCGTCAGACCGGAGTCGATGATGTCCTCGACGATCAGGACGTGCTTGCCCTTGATGTCGGTGTCCAGGTCCTTGAGGATGCGGACCACGCCGGAGGACTGGGTGCCCGCGCCGTAGGAGGACACGGCCATCCAGTCCATGGTGACGGGGTTGGACAGCGCGCGCGCCAGGTCCGCCATCACCATCACGGCGCCCTTGAGGACACCGACGATGAGCAGGTCCTTGCCCGCGTACTCCACGTCGATCTTCGCGGCCAGCTCGGCCAGCTTCGCGTCGATCTCTTCCTTGGTGATGAGCACCGACTTGAGGTCGGTGCCCATGTCCTTGTCGTCCACCCGCGCCACTCTCGTTTGTTTGGGCCCATCCGGCTGTTCACGGCTCGTCCGGCTCAGGAGAGGCCGGACGGGACCGGTCGAGGCTCAATCGTGCTCGTTCGAATCAGCCCTGCCGGAGGACCAGTCTGCCACCATGCCGGTGGACCGCGACGCGCCCGGGGAGGTTGATGGCCCGCTGACCCCGCCAACCGGTGATCAGCCGGTCGACTTCCTCGATGTGCCGGGCGAAGAGCGAGCCGGCCGGGGAGCCCGCCTCGATGGCCGCGCGGCGCAGCACCCGGCGGCGCACCGCGGGGGGCAGTGCATAGAGCTTGGCGACCTCCAGCGCGCCGGTGTCGTCCCGTACGGAGGGCTCGACGGCGACGGCCCAGGCGTCGAGGGCGTCGGCGTCGTCACGGGAGAGCTGGGCGGTGCGGGCGAGCGCCTCGACGACGCCCTTGCCCAGGGCCTTCTCCAGGACCGGCAGGGCCTCGTGGCGGACCCGGGAGCGGGTGTAGGCGGGGTCGGCGTTGTGCGGGTCCTCCCAGACGGGCAGCGACTGGACCAGGCACGCCTTGCGGGCGGTCTGCCGGTCGAGGCCGAGGAAGGGCCTGCGGTAGCGGCCGCCGGTGCCGGAGGCGACGGCCATGCCCGACAGGGAGCGGGTGCCCGAGCCACGGGCGAGCCCGAGGAGCACGGTCTCGGCCTGGTCGTCCCGGGTGTGGCCGAGGAGGACCGCCGCGGCGCCGTGCCGCTCGGCGGCGGCGTCCAGGGCGGCGTAGCGGGCGTCGCGGGCGGCGGCCTCGGGGCCGCCCTCCCGGCCGACGGTCACCGTCAGGGCCTCGACGGGGTCGAGGTCGAGGGCGTGGAGGCGGCTGACGACCTCGGCGGCGCGGAGGTCCGAGCCCTGCTGGAGGCCGTGGTCGACGGTGACGCCGCCGGCCCGGACGCCGAGCCTGGGGGCCTCGAAGGCGAGGGCGGAGGCGAGCGCCATGGAGTCGGCGCCGCCGGAACAGGCGACCAGGACGAGCGGCGGCCGGCCCTCGGAGAAGGCCGCGGAGAAGGCCGCCGCGCCGGGTGCGGAAGGGGGCGGAGCGAGGGTGAGCACGTCGTGGAGTACGCGGCGGACCGCCAGGCGTATCGCGGCGACCGCGGGGTGTGGACCCATGTCCGTGTGTCCAATCGTTCCATCTGGCAGGGGGGTGGGCAGAGGATCGGGAGCTTTACGAGCTGCGGGCACGCCGGAAGAACCGTCACGCTGTGTGCGTAGATGGTGACAGAGACGAGCCTTTACCCGAGCATCGCACGCCCACCCCTGGCACACGGTCCCTCGGAAGGGTGATTACGGGAGCGTTCACCCGTCACGGGGCGCGCCCCGGTCACCCATCGGTCTTGCTGTGCACCCGTGCGACCCAGTCCGCTGGTTTGGCGATCTCGGCCTTGGTCGGGAGGGTGTTCGGCGAGGTCCAGACCCGGTTGAAGCCCTCCATGCCGACCTCGTCGACCACGGCCCGTACGAACCGCTCGCCATCACGGTACTGCCGCAGCTTGGCGTCCAGACCCAGCAGCTTGCGCAGCGCCGCGTCCAGCCGGCCCGCGCCGGTGGCCCGGCGCTGCTGGAACTTCTCCCGGATCTCGGTGACGGACGGCACGACCTGGGGGCCTACGCCGTCCATCACATAGTCGGCGTGCCCCTCCAGCAGGGACATCACCGCCGTCAGCCGGGCCAGGATCTCCCGCTGCGCGGGCGTCTGGACCAGCTCGACGATGCTCCGGCCCCCGGTGCGTTCCGCGCTGTTCTCGTCGTATTCCGGCGGCCTGCCGCCCGCCAGCGACTGGGCGGCCTCGCGGATCCGCTCCAGCAGGGTGACCGGGTCGATCTCCGTCTCGCTCAGAAAGGACTGGATCTCGCCCTCGATGTGGTCGCGCAACCACGGTACCGCGGTGAATTGCGTACGGTGCGTCTCCTCGTGCAGGCACACCCACAGCCTGAAGTCATGCGGGTCGACCTCGAGTTCGCGCTCCACATGGACGATGTTGGGGGCCACCAGGAGCAGCCGCCCGCTCCCGTTCGCCGAGCCCGGCAGGTCGAGCGTCGCCGGGGCGAAGGTCTCGTACTGGCCGAGCACCCGGGAGGCCAGGAACGACAGCAGCATGCCCAGTTCGACCCCGGTGACCTTGCCGCCGACCGCGCCCAGCACCGCGCCGCCCGGCACCGCGCCCCGCCGGTCCTGCATCTTCGCCAGCAGCGGAGCGAGCACCGCCCGGAACCCCGCGACGTTCGCCCTGACCCAGCCGACCCGGTCCACGACGAGAACCGGAGTGTCACCTCCGTCATGCGGCCCCGAGGGCCTCATCAGTGTGAACTCCCGGACGTGCTCCTCCGAGGACTTGGCGTGCCGCCGGAGCTCCGCGACCACCTCGCGCGCCTCGGCCCGGCTCACGTCCGGGCCGGGCCGCACAAGCCGGGTCGCGGTCGCCACCGCGAGCTTCCAGTCGACCATCTCCGCACCACCGATGCTCGTCATGGCTTCACGGTACGTGCTCGGTGCGGCGGACGGAGAGGGGTTGTCCGGGCCCCGGTCGGGCCGGTTCACCGGCAACCGCACCCGGCGACCGCCGAGGCGAGCCGGTCCAGCGCCCGCTGCGCGGCGTCCGCGTCATGCGTCCCGTCGGCCAGGAACGCGAAGGCCAGCAGCCTCCCGTCCGCCGACACCACCGTGCCCGCCAAGGTGTTCACACCGGTGAGGGTGCCCGTTTTCGCCCGTACGATGCCCCGCCCCGCGGCCTGCGGGTAGCGCTCCCGGAGCGTCCCGCTGAATCCGGCCACCGGCAGTCCCGTCAGCACCGGGCGCAGCTCCGGGCGGGCCGGGTCCGCGGCGCGGGCGAGCAGCTGGGACAGGAACGCCGCAGAGACCCGGTCGGTGCGGTCGAGCCCGCTGCCGTCGGCCAGGCGCACCCCGGACATCGGCAGGCCGAGCCCGGCCAGCCGCTCGGTGACCGCGTGGGCCGCGCCCTCGAAGGCGGCCGGCTGCCGGTCCGCGAGGGCGGTCTGCCGGGCCAGTGCCTCGGCGATGTCGTTGTCGCTGTTGGTGAGCGCCCGTTCGACCAGGGTGGACAGCGGGGCGGAGGAGACGGCGGCGAGGCGCCGGGCACCGGCGCCGGCCCGGCCCTCGGCGGCCTCGCCGTCGACCCGGACGCCCCGCTCCTCGAGCAGGGCGGCGAACTTCCGTGCGGCGTCGGCGGCCGGCTCGGCGGTCCGGTCGGCGGGGCCGTGGTCCGAGCCGTCCAGCCGCCCCTCGTCGACCGTCAGCGCGCTCACCGGGGCGAGGTTCTCATTGGGCCCGATCGGGTGCTGGGCGGGCCCCGAGTAACGGGAGGTGTCATAGGCGAGCCTGGTGTGGTCCGTGCCCTGCGTCCTGAGCGCCCGGGCGGTGGCGTCGGCCAGTGCGGCCAGGCTCGCGAACGGCCCGTCGCCGTGCGCGGTGAGCGTCGGATCCCCGCCGCCGGTCAACACGATGGTGTCGCCCGAGCCCAGCACCGTGGTCTCGATCCGGTGATCGGGGCCGAGTGCGGCGAGCGCGGCCGCGGCGGTGGCCAGCTTGACGGTCGAGGCCGGGGTGTACGCGGCCGTCTCGTCGGCCCCCAGCAGCCGCTCCCCGGTGGCGATGTCCACCACCGCCGCGGAGTGCCGGGCGCCCAGCGCCGGGTCGTTCAGCAGCGGCTCCAGCGCGGCGGCCAGGCCCGCCCGGGTGACCGGCCGGCCGGCCGGGGCGCCGAGCACCGGCCCCGCCGGCGGGGGTGCCGGCGCGGCGTGATGCTCGCCACCCGGGCGTGCCCCGGCCGCCGCGCGGGCCCGCTCGGCCTTACGCTGACCGGCGTCCCAGGGACCGGCGGCGGCCACCGCGCCGGCCGCCACCACGAGCCCCGCCACGACGGACGAGGCGATGAACCGTACGGTCCGGCGCCGCTCCCGCACGGCGCCGAGCCACCGAACGGTCTGCCGCCGAACGCCGTCAGGCATGACCGACCAGCCCCTTTCGCCACCACACTCGCGCGTGGGGGACACTTAATCACCAGACGTATGTGTTGATCATGAAGGAGCCACCCGTGGAGTTCGACGTCACCATCGAGATTCCGAAGGGTTCACGGAACAAGTACGAGGTGGACCACGAGACCGGTCGCATCCGTCTGGACCGCCGTCTCTTCACCTCGACCAGCTACCCGGCCGACTACGGCTTCGTCGAGAACACCCTCGGCGAGGACGGCGACCCGCTGGACGCCCTGGTCATCCTCGACGAGCCGACCTTCCCCGGCTGTCTCATCAAGTGCCGTGCCGTGGGCATGTTCCGGATGACGGACGAGGCCGGTGGTGACGACAAGCTGCTGTGCGTCCCGGCGAACGACCCGCGGGTGGAGCACCTGCGGGACATCCACCATGTCTCGGAGTTCGACCGCCTGGAGATCCAGCACTTCTTCGAGGTCTACAAGGACCTCGAGCCCGGCAAGTCCGTCGAGGGCGCCGATTGGGTGGGCCGTGCCGAGGCCGAGGCCGAGATCGAGGCCTCTTACAAGCGTCTGGAGGCCGCGGGCGGCTCACACCACTGAGCCCCCGCACACCACGGCCCAAGCGGACGCGCGGCTTCAGAAGCCGCGCGTCCGCTTTGCTGCGCGCCGGGCGGTGCCCGGCACCCGGAGGAACATCCGGGCCGTCTCGGAGCCCAGGTTGACCCCGATGGCGATGGCCAGCGCCAGGGCGGCCGCCCTGGTGAGGCTGGACATGCCGGTGCCCAGGTTGTTCTGGGCGAAGTTGAGCAGCGCGAAGTACACCGCGCTACCGGGCAGCAGCGGACCGATCGCCGCCGTCACATACGGCAGCGCCGAGGTGTACCGGTAGCGCGCAAGCAGCTGGCCGAACAGGCCGACCAGCCCGGCGGCGATGGCCGTGGCGGGCACCGGGTCGAGCCGGGCGGTGTCCGCGAGCGCCCCGTAGACGACCCAGGCGACACCGCCGTTGAGCATCGCCATCAGCACGGTGTGACGTTCCTGCTGGAGCAGCACGGCGAATGCCAGGGCCAGCAGCATCGCCGCGATGATCTGGATGACGGGCCGCTCCTGGCGGTGCAGCGCCGCCTCGGGGTTGAGGGTCCGGCCGCCCACGTGCACCCCGCCGTAGAGCACCATCAGCACGCCGCACACGATTCCGACGATCAGATAGCCGACCTCCAGCAGCCGGGCGGCGGCGGTGATGTAGAAGCCGGTGAGGCCGTCCTGGACGCCCGCGACCAGCGCCCGCCCGGGGATCAGGGCGAACAGCCCACCGGTGATCACCGCGGAGGCCTGGACCTTGGCATGGCTCGCGCTCAGCGCGACGCCCATCGCGGCCGGGGGCATCGCCGCCACCACGAACTGGTAGAACTCCGGCAGCCCGCGCCCCGCGGCCAGCCAGGCCAGCCGGTCGCCGAGCACCGCGCCGGCCGCCGCCGCGAGGAAGACCAGCGCCCCGCCGCCGACCAGCATGCTGGCCGCACCGGCCAGCAGCCCGGCGGCCAGCGTCAGCCCCCAGCCCGGATACGGATGCCGGTTGCGGCGGATCTCGGCGAGCCCGCGGTACGCCTCCTCCAGGGTGAGCCCCTGCGCGGTGATGTCGCGGACCAGCCGGAAGACCGCCGACAGCCGGGTGTAGTCGGTGCCCCGCCGGCGCACCGTCCGGCTCGCGGTGACCGGGGGGTCCACCAGGGACGGCTGGTAGCTGACGCTCAGCAGGGTGAAGGTGACCGTTGGCTCGCAGCGCCCCAGACCGTAGGCGTGCGCCACCCCGTACATCGCCGCCTCGACGTCCTCGGCGCCCTCGCCGCCCGCGAGCAGCAACTCGCCGATGCGCAGCGTCAGGTCGAGCACCCGCGGCACCGGCGGCCCGGGCTCGCCCTCCTTCTCCGCCCGCTCCGGCACCGGCCGCTCGCCGACGGGCATGCGCAGCATGGTGCGCATCCGGTCCTGCCAGGGCGCCTCCTTGGTGAGGCCGACCCTGGGCATGCCGTACGGCGGGGTGAGGGGCTGCTGCCCCGGCGCGGACGGGAGATTGAAGGCCGAGCCCCCGGGCTTCTCCGGCTGCTGCGCGATGCCCTCGGGGATCGCGAACTCGGAGGTGGGGTGCTCCTCCTCCGGCACCGGCGGCAGCGGTACGCCCAGCGGCGGGGTGAAGGCGCTGTGGGCCTCGTCGGTCTGCGGCTTGCGGTCCTCGCCGCCGTCCGCGGCGTCCGGGGCGCCGCCCCGCTGCCGTTCAGCCACCGCTCCGCTCCCTGCCGACCCAGCCGTCAGGACAACCATGCCTGATCAAAGGTTCGAGCGCCTAGCGAGTCTTATATGGATTCGGTGGAGGCTGGTGACGGCAGGGGCGTCAGCGCCGGGCGTGCCGCCCGCGCTGTGCCCTCGGCTGGGGAATGCGGGGTGCGTCGGCGGCGGGCGGGGCCTTCTTGGCCTGGGAGCGGGCCCGCAGGAATTCGATGGCGATCGGGACGACCGAGATCAGCACGATCGCGACCAGCATCAGCTCGATGTTCTTGCGGACGAACCCGACATTGCCGAGCGCCGCCCCCAGCAGCGTCACCCCCGCGCCCCACAGGGTGCCGCCGATGACGTTGAAGATGAGGAAGGAGCGGTAATTCATCCGGCTGACGCCGGCGATGATCGGCGTAAAGGTGCGGATGATCGGCACAAAACGGGCCAGCACCAGGGATTTCGGACCGTGCTTCGCAAAGAATTCGGCGGCCTTCTCGACATTCTCCTGCTTGAAGATCTTCGAGTCGGGGCGCCGGAAGAGGGCCGGTCCGACCTTGCGACCGAAGAGATAGCCGGCCTGATCACCGAGGATCGCCGCCAGCACGACCAGCGCGCACACCGCCCACAGCGGATAGTTGCTCAGCTTCCCCGTCGTGACCAGCAGGCCCGTGGTGAACAGCAGGGAGTCGCCCGGCAGGAAGAAGCCGATCAGCAGGCCCGACTCGGCGAAGACGATGGCCAGGACGCCGATCAGGCCGAACTGGCCGATCAGGTAGTCGGAGTCCAGCCACTGCGGGCCGAGCGCGAGGTTGGTCGTCACAGGGGTCACAGGCTCCTGGGTCGTGGGGCGAGGCCCGGGCACAGGTGGAGGGACAGGCGGGAAGTACGGGGGGATGTGCGAGCCCAAATTATCAACGCCACCGGAGTCCGCCGGGTTCCAGGCCGTCCGACCAGCTGGTACGTCCGGTCGGCGCAACCCGGACCCCTCAAGGATGCGTCTCGCACGGCAAACGACAAAACTGCACGACGGAGGTGGATGCGATGGGCATCGAGGAGTTCGGCGGCGGTCAGCAAGAGACCGATGTGCTCGTGGTCACAACGAACGACGTTCCCGGCTACCGGGTGGAGCGGGTCATCGGAGAGGTCTTCGGCCTCACCGTGCGCTCCCGTCACCTGGGCAGCCAGATCGGCGCGGGCCTGAAGTCGATGATCGGCGGCGAGCTCAAGGGCCTGACCAAGACCCTGGTCCAGACCCGCAACCAGGCCATGGAGCGGCTGATCGAGCAGGCCCGGGCGCGCGGCGCCAATGCGGTCCTGATGTTCCGCTTCGATGTGACCGAGGCCGCCGACGTCGGCACCGAGGTCTGCGCCTATGGCACGGCCGTGGTGATCGCCCCGCAGCACTGACCGGGTGTGGGCACCGAGGCCACCCTCGGTGCCCACAATGTTCGGAGGGAACGTTCCCTCCTCACCCGTGCGGGTGGCACTACGGTCGTATGCGGGACATGCGCCCACGACCCCGCACACGATCCCGTCCATGGGAGCAGCAATGGCCGCAGAAGCCGGGCACCAGCAGCGAGAGCAGGCCACCCCGGACAACTGGATGTACCCGCCGGCGGACGGCTGGACGTACGACCAGGTGAAGGAGCTGGTCCTGCCATTCGACTGGGAACTACTGGGCGGGAAGATCGTGGTACGAGGGGCGACCAATTGGTGGCACAACACCGTGCGGGACGAGCTTTACTTCCGGCTGAGGAGCACCAAGCCTGAGCCGTTCATGGTCAACACCGAACAGTCGGTCTTCATCGAAGAAGGCAGCACCCCGAGGCCCGATGTCGTGATCTTCGATAAGAGGGGACTCGACATCGCCACTGTGGATTGCGTTCCTGTCGGAAACGTTGTTCTCGCTGTCGAGGTCGTCTCCCCCGGCTCACGCACGGAGGACCGGCTCTACAAGCCAGGCATGTATGCCCAAGCGGGGATCGACCACTACTGGCGCATCGAACGCGACGACAATGACCTGCCCGTGGTGCACGAATTCTGGCGCCACCGCGAAGTGGACTGGTACATCCCCAGCCCCGACTGCCCCACGCACATCGGCAAGCTGAAGACAGACGTCCCCTTCCCCATCGAGATCGACCTCCGCAGCCTCGTCGAAGTCTGAGCCTGTCGCGCCCCGTCATGTGGTAGGCAGACCCCCATGGCACTCCACAAGGGCATGCACGACCAGCACGCCAAGCGCGCCTACTCCGTCAATCCCTTCTACGGCGAGGCCGATCCGGTCGCCGACATGTCGATCGCCCCGCCGCGCCACTGTCTTCCCGAGAAGCCCATAACTCCGCACGCCGCCTACCAGTTCGTCCATGACGAGCTGATGCTGGACGGCAATGCCCGGCTCAACCTGGCGACCTTCGTCACCACCTGGATGGAGCCCCAGGCCGGGGTGCTGCTGTCCGAGTGCCGGGACAAGAACATGATCGACAAGGATGAGTATCCGCGCACCGCCGAGCTGGAACAGCGCTGTGTGACCATGCTCGCCGACCTCTGGCACGCCCCCGACCCCGTCTCGACCATCGGCTGTTCGACCACCGGGTCCAGCGAGGCGTGCATGCTCGCCGGGCTGGCGTTCAAGCGGCGCTGGGCGCAGCGGAACGCCGACCGCTATCCCTCCGCCACCGCCCGGCCCAATCTCGTCATGGGCGCCAACGTCCAGGTGTGCTGGGAGAAGTTCTGCAACTTCTGGGAGGTGGAGGCCCGTCAGGTGCCGATGGAGGGCGACCGGTTCCACCTCGACCCCGGCTCGGCCGCCGAGCTGTGCGACGAGAACACCATCGGCGTGGTGACCGTCCTGGGCTCGACCTTCGACGGGTCGTACGAGCCGGTGGCGGAGGTGTGCGCCGCGCTGGACGCGCTCCAGGAGCGCACCGGCCTGGACATCCCCGTCCATGTGGACGGCGCGTCCGGCGCGATGATCGCGCCGTTCCTGGACGAGGACCTGGTCTGGGACTTCCGGCTGCCGCGGGTGGCGTCCATCAACACCTCCGGGCACAAGTACGGGCTGGTCTACCCGGGCGTCGGCTGGGCGCTGTGGCGGGACAAGGCGGCGCTGCCGGAGGAACTGGTCTTCCGCGTCAACTACTTGGGCGGCGACATGCCGACCTTCGCCCTGAACTTCTCCCGGCCCGGTGCGCAAGTGGCCGCGCAGTACTACACCTTCCTGCGGCTGGGCCGCGAGGGGTATCGCGCGGTGCAGCAGAACGCCCGGGACGTGGCCTGCTCGCTCGCCGAACGCATCGGTGAGCTGGGCGACTTCAGGCTGCTGACGCGCGGTGACGAGCTGCCGGTGTTCGCCTTCACCACGGCCGGAGGGGTGGCGAACTACGATGTGTTCGATGTGTCCCGGCGGCTGCGGGAGCGCGGCTGGCTGGTGCCCGCGTACAGCTTCCCGCCCAACCGGGAGGATCTCTCCGTGCTGCGGATCGTCTGCCGCAATGGCTTCTCGCTGGACCTGGCGGACCTGTTCATGAACGACCTGCGGTCCCTGCTGCCCGAACTCCGGCGTCAGCACGGACCGTTGGGGCGTCCGGAGTCGGTGGCGACGGCCTTCCATCACTGATGGCGGCATACCACCGATGACGGCGCATCACTGACCGGGATCCATGGGAGGAGCCGGCGACGACGCGAGGCCCTCCCATGGATCGCCCTCGTCCGCCATCACATACGCACCGGCTTCGAGCCGCGCGATCAGCCCCCGGGACCACTCCTCCCCCGCCTCGGCGGTATGCACCCATACCCCCATGACCTCCCCGATGTGCCCCCAGTCCTGGCCTCCCTCCGGGGTCCAGTGCCGGCGGATCTCGGCCCGCCACTCCTCCAGCGCCGCCACCCGCTGCTTCAGCAGGGCGATCGCCTCGGCCCGCGGAAGGTCCACCACAAAGCCGACCCCGGCCGTGAGGACGTCGATCTTCTGGTCATGGGAGGACAGCGCCTCCCGCAGCAGCGCGAAGAACTCCGCCTCGCCCTCCGCCGTCAGCTCGTACTCGGTGCGCGGCGGCCCCCCGGCCTCGCTCGGCGCGATGTCATGGGCGATCAACAGGCCTTGTTTCGCCATTGACTTGAGCGCATGGTAGATCGACCCGGGCTTGGCGTTGGACCACTGATGCGCGCCCCAGAACTCCAGGTCGCTGCGCACCTGGTAGCCATGCGCACGTCCATGCTGACGGACCGCCCCCAGCACCAGCAGCCGGATCGCCGACATCGTTCCCTCATTCATTCCGCCTGATTGTCCGCCGAGCACAGACTAGGGCTGCCCTGGGCGGAAGGGCTCACCCGGCGGCCTCTTCAGAACGGGAATCTGCTGCGTCCGTACTGAATGGAGATCCATTTGCAGGTGGTGAAGACCTCCACCATGGAGTCCCCGTTCAACCGCCCGATCCCCGAGCGCTTTTCGCCGCCGAACGGCACGATCGGCTCGTCGTGCACGGTGCCGTCGTTGATGTGCATCATGCCGGTCTCGATGCGCTTGGCGAACCGCACCCCGCGCTCGATGTCGGCGGTGTGCACCGAGCCGCTCAGCCCGAACGGCGTGTCATTGGCGATGCGCACCGCCTCTTCCTCCTCGTCGAAGGGGATGATCAGCGCGACCGGGCCGAAGACCTCTTGGCCGAGCACCGCGGCGTCCTCCGGCACATCCGTCAGCACGGTCGGCTCCACCAGCGTGCCCACGGCCTGGCCGTGGAGGAGTGCCGTGGCGCCGTCGGCGACGGCCTGGTCCACGATGGCCGTGACGGCCTCGGCCTGGCTGCTGTTGATCAGCGGGCCGATCTGGGTGGCCGGGTCGCCGGGGTCGCCCACCTTGAGGGCCTTGACCCGGGCGACGAACTTCTCGGTGAACTCCGCCGCCAGCGAGCGGTGCACCAGCAGCCGGTTGGCGGCCATGCAGACCTGCCCCTGGTGGACGAAGCGGCTGAAGACGGCCGCGTCCACCGCGTAGTCGACGTCCGCGTCGTCCATCACCACCAGCGCATTGTTGCCGCCGAGCTCCAGGATCACCCGCTTGAAGTGCTGGGCGGCGACGGTGGCCACATGGCGGCCGACCTTGTCGGAGCCGGTGAAGGAGATGACCTTGGGCACCGGGTGCTCGAGGAGCGCGTCGCCGATCTCCGCGATGTCGGTCACCACCACATTGAGCACCCCGCCGGGCAGCCCCGACTCCGCCAGTACCTTGGCGACCAGCCCGCCGCCGCAAATGGGCGTGTTCTGGTGCGGCTTGAGCACCACGGCGTTGCCCAGCGCCAGCGCCGCGGCCACCGACTTGAGCGACAGCAGGAAGGGGAAGTTGAACGGGCTGATCACCCCGACCACGCCGACCGGCACCCGGTAGACGCGGTTCTCCTTGGTGTCGTCGGGGGACGGCAGGATGCGGCCTTCGGCGCGCAGCGCCAGCTGGATCGCCTCCCGCAGGAACTCCCGCGCCGTGTGCAGTTCAAAGGCCGCCTTGACGGCCGTGCCACCGCACTCGGCGATGATCGCCGCCGTCAGGTCCGCTTCGTTCTCGTCGATGAAGCGGATGGCCCGCTCGAAGACCAGCCGACGGGAGTACGGATTGGTCTGCGCCCAGGGGCGCTGGGCGCGCTCCGCGACGCGATAGGCCTGGTCGATCTCGTCAACCGAGGCCACCGTGATGGACGCGAGCTTCTCCCCGTCGTAGGGGTTGAAGTCGACGATGTCCCAGGAACCGGTACCGGTTCGCCACTCGCCGTCGATGTACTGACAGGCCAGCTCGCTGAAGTAGGAGGAGTACGACATGCACCATCCCTGTCTGCGGGTGTGTGGGCCCACCCCGGCCCACACAGAGGTCCAGACTTACTGACTGGGCGTCATGGTACTTGCGGCTCAGGCAACTTGGAGGAGGCGGTTGATGAGCTCCCGGGTCCGCTCCGGGGACAGGCTGTCGGACCGCAGCCGGTCCATGGCGCGCGCGTACTGCGCCACCTCTTCGGGTTTGTCCAGATACAGCGCACCGGTGAGCTGCTCCAGGTACACCACGTCCGGGAGGTCCGACTCCGGGAAGCGCAGCACGGTGAACGCCCCGCTCTCCCCCGCATGCCCGCCGTGCCGGAAGGGCATCACCTGGAGCGTCACATTGGGCTGCTCGGAGAGGTCGACCAGGTGCTGGAGCTGGCCGCGCATCACGGTGGCGCCGCCGTACGGGCGGTGCAACGCGGCCTCGTCCAGCACCGCGTGGACGGTGGGCGCCCGCTCGGAGAACAGCAGCTTCTGCCGCTCCATGCGCAGCGAGACCCGCCGCTCGATCTCGGCGTCATCGGCCCTGGGCTGGCCGCGGACCACCACGGCATGGGCGTAGCCCTCGGTCTGCAGCAGGCCGTGCACGAACTGCACCTCATAGATCCCGATGTGCGAGGCGGCGCCCTCCAGGCCGACATAGGTCTGGAACCAACTGGGCAGCACATCGCCGTAGCTGTGCCACCAGCCCGCGATGTTGGCCTCCCGGGCCAGCCCCAGCAGCGCCTCGCGTTCCACTTCGCTGGCGATCCCGTAGAGCGTCAGCAGATCCTCCACATCACGTGTCTTGAAGCTCACCCGCCCCAACTCCATACGGCTGATCTTCGACTCGGACGCGCGGATCGAGTACCCGGCCGCTTCCCGTGTGATGCCCCGCGACTCGCGCAGCCTCCTGAGCTGGGAGCCAAGAAGTATGCGGCGTACCACGGAACCGCTCGACTCGCTCGTGGTCATCTCTGCGACCCCTTCTTCCGGTCCTGTTCCCGGCGTTGGCCGTGCCGACCCTTCTGGGGGCGACCCCCGCTGCCCCCGGCGCCGAAGTCTGCCATCTTTTGGCGCCGTTGAGTGTGCGTGCGGTTACCCATACCGGCCATCGACGAGAGCGTGCGGGGGGCACTACCGAAGGGGGCGTAGGAAGAATTGCACCCCAACCATCCTGTGCGCCCCCAAATCCCCCACGTGCACGTGCATCTGCCCTTGCATCCGCCCTGCGCATTCGGAACCATGGGGCACGCACACGTGCACTTTCACGTCCACGATTGCAGGAGTGCCTCGGATGGGTACCGAAGGATCGACTGTGCTCTCCCCGGTCTGGCGAGGGCTGCCCAGGATCGACGCTTCCGCGGTATCCAACTCCGCTTCCTGTGCGCTTCCCCCGCAGTTCGAAGCGGTCCGGACGGCACGGAGGTTCACCAGGGCGACGCTCAACCAGTGGGGCGTTCCCGCCCTCTTCGACGATGCCGCGCTGGTGGTCTCGGAGCTGGTGACCAACTCCATGCGCTACGCACTGCCGACGGACCGTATGGGCGCCGAGTACGAACCTCCCATACGTCTGCACCTGATGCGCTGGACCTCGCGTCTGGTGTGCGCGGTACGCGATCCGAGCGAGGACAGCCCGGTGACCGGCGAAGCCGGGGCCGGCGACGAGCACGGCCGCGGGCTGCTGCTGGTCGAATCCTTCAGTGACGCCTGGGGCTGGCATCCGCTGGCCGGAGCGCTGCGCGGCAAAGTCGTATGGGCGCTGTTCCGGTTACCCCGTGAATAGGGGTCATACGGGGCCACGGCGACCGGCTAATCGCTTACCAGGTAGTCGAATTCGCCGCCCTTGATCCCCAACAGCATGGCCTCGATCTCCGCGGGGGTGTAGATGAGAGCGGGGCCATCCGGGTGGCGGGAGTTGCGGACCGCAACCCCGCCACCCGGCAACTTCGCGAACTCCACGCAGGCACCCTGTGAGTTGGAGTGTTCGCTCTTCCGCCAGACGGCACCCTCGATGCCCGATGCAACCATGCCGTTGTACGCCTGGGGCACTGGAGTCTCCCGGATCATCGCATAGCGCATCCCCGTGACAAGGGATCAGGGACGCCAACTTCCTTGCTCCCTCGGATCATAACTCTGCTTCACGTGCTTCTGCATTGGCTGATGCACGTGCACTCAGGGTGCTGTGACCGCTACATCACCGTTCCGTTTGCGCTGCGGCACACACCGGGGAAAGCGGTGGCGTAATAGGGCACGGGTGCCGTCTCCCGGCATTCTGTGTTTACGGCGTTTACGGCGGTAGCGGCGAAGCAAAGACAAAAGACCGTCAAGTGCCGACTGGACCAACGCTGATTACCGGCATGCATTCCATCCCGCTGTCACCCGTCGGCCACCGGCAGCAGCAACAACTGATCGACATAGCACCAGGCCCACTCCTCACCCGGCTCGAAGGACCGGGCGAGGTGGTGGCCCGCCTCCCGCGCATGCGCGGCCGCATGCCGGTGCGGTGAACTGTCACAGCAGCCCACATGGCCGCAGACCAGGCACAGCCGCAGATGCACCCAGTCGCTGCCGATCCGCAGACAGTCCTCGCAGCCCTCCGGGCTGCCCGGCACCACCCCGGGGGCCGCCTCGCCCAGGTGGGCGCAGCCACGGCCCGCGGCTTCCTCGGCGACCTGCCAGACCACTGGTTCGCTCATGGTTCGAGGGTAGGCCGCGGGACGGCCCGGTGCACGGTTGAACTCCGCTGGTCAGGGCCATTGTCAGAGGCCGCTGGCAGACTCTGCGCCCAGTGGTCGGTGAGGCGGAGACGGGCCACGGGGGTGTCGGTCTCCGCCTCACCGGGCCGCCGCCCGCTCCCCCGTGCGGCGCAGTCCAGCGGGCACCGGCGGCCCGGGCCGCGCACGATGGCGGCAAGGCCGCCGGACGGCAGCCCCCTACGCCATCCGTCGGCCCCCCAGAGGAGGATCGCCATGTCCCTCAGCCTCCGGCAGCTGGGCCGCTGCACCGTCGCCGTGGACCTCGGAGCGTCCCGGACCCGGGTCTACCTCCGGGACACCGGCCTGATCGTGGACGAGCCCAGCATCGCCGCCGTCAACACCAAGACCGGCTCGCTGATCGCCGTGGGCGCCTCCGCCGAGGGCATGGCCGGGCGCACGCCCGCACACATCAGGGTGCTGCGCCCGATCTCGGGCGGCACGGTCGTGGACATCGACATGGCGCAGCGCATGCTGCGCTTCCTGGTCAGCGACAAGATCCGGCGGGCCTGGCGGCGCAAGCCGCTGCTGCGTGCGGCCGTCTGCGTCCCGCACGACGCCGAGCCGATCGCCCAGCGAGCGGCGGTGGAGACGCTCACCGGGCTCGGCGCCCGGCGGGTGGAGCTGGTGGACACCCTGGTGGCGGCGGCCGTCGGCTGCGGGCTGCCGGTGGAGCAGCCCGAGGCCACGATGATCGTCGTGTGCGGTGCGGCCTCTACGCAGGTGGCCGTGCTGTCCCTGGGTGCCATCGTGGCGGCGGAGAAGGTCCAGGTGGGCGGTGACGCCATCGATTACGCGGTGGTCCAGCACCTGCGCAGCGAGCATGAGTTGATGCTGCCGACCCAGGGGCTCTATCCGCTGCACCTGGCCCTGCGCGCGGACCGGCTGGCGGGCGGCGGCACCGAGACGGAGGTCCGCGGCCGGGATGTGGCCACCGGGCTGTCGCGCACCGTGCTGGTGAGCGCGGCCCATGTCCGGGATGCCATCCAGACACCGCTCACCGCCGTGCTGGACGCCATGGGGCGGGTCCTGCGGGAGTGCCCGCCGGATCTGGTGGCCGATCTGGGCACCCGCGGTGTGATGCTCGCGGGCGGCAGTGCGCTGCTGCCGGGGCTGGACACGATGATCGAGGACGCCACGGGGATGGTCGTGCATATCGCCAAGGACCCGGATCACTGCTCGGTGCTGGGGCTGGGCGCGATGATGGAGGGCCGGGTCCGGCCGATGGTGCTGGATCCGATCCCGATCCGCTGAACATCCGTTCCTCTCCTTGGGAACTTCTTTACCTCCAGAGCGGTTCTGACCAGTGCACGTCCGTATTCACAAGGAGAGACAACGCACATGGCGCTCTGGGACCGGCTCAAGGATTCGGCCACGACGATGCAGGGCCAGCTGATAGCCAGGAAGAACGACCTGAAGAGCGGGGCGTTCCGGGATGCGAGCATGGCAATGTGCGCGCTGGTGGCGGCCGCTGACGGTTCGGTCGACGCTTCGGAGCGGCAGCGGGTGGCCTCGCTGATCGCCACCAATGAGGTGCTGCAGAACTTCCCGGCGGACGATCTGCATGCGCGCTTCACCGACTACTGCCAGAAGCTCGCGGTCGACTTCGCCTTCGGCAAGGTGAGCCTGCTGCAGACCATCGGCAAGGTGGCGAAGAAGCCGACCGAGGCGCGTGCGGTCATTCAGATCGGCATCGTCATCGGCGGCGCGGACGGCGACTTCGACAAGACAGAGCAGGCCGTGGTCCGCGAGGCCTGCTTCGCGGTCGGCATCGACCCCTCGGAGTTCGACCTCTGACAGTGATGATGTGACTGGTGGTTCTGCTGATGAGCCTGACTCACCCTC